>DASYRS010000278.1:0-3003 GCA_036004205.1 Dongiaceae bacterium | reverse complement strand
CGGCCGCGTCGATGGTGCCGACGATCACGGGCGTACCGACGGCCAGGCCGCTTTCCTCCGCCGCGCGCGCGCTCACCGTGCCGGCGATATCGGTGGTCCAGGCCGACTCCGGCAACTTGTCGAGCGCGATGATGTCGTTCGCCAGCGCATCGCTGTAGCCGAGCCGATCCGGCAGAGAGAGCGGACTGGAATTCGCCGCCGAATAATGGTCGATGACGAACCGATCGGTAAGGCGATGCACCAGATAGGAGGTCGAGGTCAGGACCTTATGCGTCCTGGCGAACAGGTCCGGGCGATGGCGCTTCAGCCACAGAATCTTCGGCCCGACCGATTGCGAGGTCAGAGCATTGCCACACTTTCCGATCAGCGTGTCCGCGCCGATCCGTTGCGTCAGGTCCACGATCTCCTCAGCCGCGCGGGTATCGATGCCGTAGAGCACGGCATTCATCAGCGGCGCCCCGTCCGCATCCACCGGCAGCATGCAGGGGCCGATGGCACTGGTTCCGATGGCGGCGATGGAGGATGGCTGGATCTTGCTCTCCGCCAGCATCTTGCGCGTGACAAAGAGAAAATCCTGCCACCAATCCTCCTCGGGCCGATGCTCCGCCCAGCCGGGCTGCGGCACCAGCAGCTGGTGCGGGCGGGCCGCCGTCGCGACGATCCGTCCGCCCTGGTCTACGATGACGCCCTTGGTTTCAAAGGTACCAATATCGACGCCAAGATAGTGCTTCATTCGAGATAATGATCCCGGTCGAGGCTGAATTTCCGATCGATGCGCGAAATGCCGGCGACCAGCAGATGCGCCAGGCCTTCGAGGTCGGCGAGGTCGCACATCTCGAGCGAGGAGTGCGTGTAGCGGGTCGGAAAGCCGAGGTCGAGGCAGGCGACGCCACTGCCCGTCACCTGCACGTAGGAGGAATCGGTGAGCGCGCCGATATGGGCGCTGCGCTGAAGCGCAATCTTCTCGGCCGCCGCCGTTTTCTCGAACAGCTCGACCAGGGCGGGATGCGGAATCGTGCCGTTCAATGTGCCGCGGCCATGGAAGCTGTAGAGGCTGATGCCGGGCCCGCCGCCCAGCTTGACATCGCCGCGCTGGGTCATGTCGGGCGTGTCGGTCGCGAGGATGAGGTCGAGCTGGATGGCGATATCGGGGTTGAGCGCCTGGGCCGCCGTCACCGCGCCGCGTAGATTGAACTCCTCCTGCACCGAGAAGACGAGATGTACCGTCGGGCGCTTGGCACTACCCTTCACGGCGCGAGCGAATTCCAGCATCACGGCGCAGCCGGCGCGGTCATCGACCGAGGTTCCGACGATGCGGTTGCCGGCCAGCTCCAGCACGTTCGGCGCATAGACGATCGGCGCGCCGACCACCACGCCGGCGGCTTGAATGTCGGCGCCGCTGCCGAAGCCGCAATCGATGTACAGATCGGAGTAAGGCAGGACCTTGTATTTCTCCTCGGGCTGGGTCGCGTGATGGCTTTTGTTCGCGATGATGCCAGGAATGATCTTTCCCTTGCCCGCCGACACGCGCACTGCCTGGGACGGCAGCGCTTTCTCCGGAACGCCGCCCACGCGCTCGACGCGCAGCAGGCCGTTGGCTTCGATCTTGCGCACCACCAGGCCAAGCTGGTCCATGTGCGCGAACAGCATGACGGAGGGCGCCGACTTGTCGCCCGGCAGCGTCGCGATCAGGTTGCCCATGCGGTCGCTGCGCGAGGAAATGCCGAGCTCGGTGAGTTGCTTGGCAAGCAGTCGCCGCACCGGTCCCTCGTGGCCGCTGAGGCCCGAGGTCGCCATCAAGGAAGTGAGCCAGGCCTTGATCCGCTGCTGAGCGCCGCCCTTCATCCCCCGTGCCGCCATGTCAATTCCCCCTCGCGGCACGCGCCAGCCGCATGATTTTTTTCGCCCGCTCCGCATCGACCGGGTTCCAGGCATTGCCATCGACCTTCAGCAATGTGGGTCTACTGCCGCGGAGAGTCCGGGAGAATCGAGTTGTCATCTTTGCTTATCATTGTTCTTGTAGCGGCTTCGCAAGGTAACGAGGCTACCATTGCCTATCAACGTGCTTGTTGCGCAGTGCCGGCCGCCGGAATCGCCTGCCTCAGCCACGATTTGAAAGCCTGCAACGCCGGCAACGGTGCCTTCTCCTTGGGGTGGACGATATAGTAGGCAAAATCGCCGGCCAGTTCGTCGCTCGCCAGGCGCACCAGCCGGCCGGCGGCCAGATCGACCTCTACCAGGACGGCAGGCGCCAGGGCGACACCGAGGCCGGCGAGCGCGGCATCGAGCGCCAGGGCCGTCTGGTTGAAACGCGGGCCCTTGCGCCAATCGACCTCATCGAGGCCGGCGGCCTTCAGCCACATCTTCCAGCTTGGCACCGCGGGATCGCGATCGGCACTCACGTCATGCAGCAGCGGCGCGGCGCTGAAGACCTTGTCCGGATTGCGCTGGCCGTGGCGCATCAGCAGCTCCGGGCTGCAGACCGGGAACATGCGGTCGCGCAGCAACAGCTCGACATCCAGCCCTGGATAGTTGCCGGCGCCATAGCGCACGGCGAGATCCACCTCGTCCTTGGCGAAGTCGCTGAGCTCGATGTTCGCCTTCACGTCGACCTCGATGCCGGGATGGCGGTCGAGGAATGCGCCGAGGCGCGGCAGCAGCCACTTGGTGGCGAAGGACGGCGCGACCGAGATCGACAGGCTCGATGCGCCGGAGGGCTTCTCGTCAAGCGCCGCGATGCTGCCGCGCAGGTGCTCGAACGCCTGATTGATTCCGGGCAGCAGCCGGTTGCCTTCGGCAGTCAGCATCAGCCCCTTGGGCGTGCGGTCGAACAATTTCATCTCCAGCTCGTCCTCGAGCTGGCGGATCTGTAGGCTGACGGCGGACGCCGTCACGTGCAGCTCGTCCGCCGCCGCGGCGAAACTGCGATGCTTGGCGGCCGCCCAGAAGGCCCGCAATGCGTTGAGAGACGGCAACCTCCGAGTTTGCCTGGCCATCGGAAAC
>DASYRS010000277.1:0-2041 GCA_036004205.1 Dongiaceae bacterium | reverse complement strand
CGGTGCTCACCACTGGCTACGTGCTGGCGCCGCGCGGCATCGGCACCATGATCTCGATGTTCGTAGTGGGGCGCCTGGTGGGCAAGGTCGATCCGCGCCTGCTGCTGCTCTCCGGCCTCGCCATGGCCGCCTTCTCGCTGTGGGAGATGACGGAGTTCAACATCGATGTCGGGATCTGGGACATCGTGCGCACCGGCGTCGTGCAGGGCGCGGGCCTCGGCCTCATTTTCGTGCCGCTGAGCGCCATCACCTTCTCGACCCTCGCCCCCGATCTCAGGACCGAGGCGGCGGGCCTGTTCAGCCTGATGCGCAATATCGGCAGTTCGGTCGGCATTTCCATCGTGACCGCGCTCCTGACCCGCGGCACCCAGATCAATCACGCCCAGCTGGCGGAGCATGTGACGCCTTACATGAATGCGCTGAAGTCGCCGGGCTATCCCGCCATGTGGTCGCTGAATACGACCGGCGGCCTCGCCGCGCTCAACGAGGAGTTGACGCGGCAAGCGCAGATGGTCGCCTATCTCGACGATTTCAAGCTGCTGATGTGGGTGACGATCGCGGCCCTGCCGCTGATCCTGCTGCTGCGCAAGAACCAGCGGCCGGTCCCCAAGGAAGCGATGGAAGCGGCGGTCGAATAGCCTTTTCTTGCACTTTGGTACGATTGCGCAGTACCGCGACTTGACGCAGGCTTCCGAAGAGGCTGCGGTCCATCGGACGTCCGCGGAAGGTATTTTTATGTCCAAACGAGAGGGGCGGTCGAGCCGTGCAAGCCCAGCAATCCGAATCATTCCGGCTCGAATCCGGGGCACCCGACGATAGGAACCGGCTGATCGCGGAGCTTGCCAACCGCATCGGCACGCTGGGGGTCGAGATGGCGGATATCGCCGGCAATCTCGACCAGGCGACCCGCCGCTTCGATCAGCAGGCGACCCAGTTCAAGAGCCTGCAGCAGACCGCCACCACCATGGTGTCAGCCAACCGCGCGATCGATGCGGCGGCGCGCAATGCGCAGGCTGCCGCATCCGGTGCCGAGACCGGCATCGCGCAATCCCGCTCCACCGTCACCGGCGCGGTCGGCCATATCGCCGATCTGATCGCCGCGGTCGGGCGCATCGAAGGGCGCCTCGCCAGCGTGAAGTCGGTCCTGGAGCAGGTCACGGGCCTTTCCGGCACCATCGATGCCATCGCCAGGCAGACCAACCTGCTGGCGCTCAACGCCACCATCGAGGCGGCGCGCGCGGGCGAGGCCGGGCGCGGCTTCGGCGTGGTGGCGGGCGAGGTCAAGAACCTGGCGGAACAGACTCGGCGCGCCAACAAGCAGATCGACGAATCGGTGCGCGAGCTGGCGGGAGAGATCGGCAATTTGATCGCGGACAGCGGCGCGGCCAGCCGCCATGCCAAGGAAGCCGGCAGCGGCGCCGACCAGATCCAGGGCGTGGTCGCCCATGCGCATGACGGGTTCTCCTCCGTCGACCGCGAGGTCAACGCCATCGCCGAGACCACCGCCGCCAATCTGCAGCATTGCGACACGGTGCTGACGGAGCTGGGCGACCTGGTCGGCGGGGTCGAGCTCTCCTCGGAGAATCTGCGGCAGGCCGACAAGCGGGTGGACGGCCTGCTCAAGCTCAGCGAGACGCTGATCGAATTCATCGCGGAAAGCGGGGTCGAGACGCCCGACACGCCGCTGATCCGGGTTGTGACGGAAACGGCGCGCCGCATCAGCGATGCCTTCCAGGCCGCGATCGCGCGCGGCGAAATTTCGCTCGAGCAGTTCTTCGACGAGAAATACCGTGAGATTCCGGGCACCAACCCGGCGCAATACCTGACCGACTATGTCGAGCTGACCGACCGCCTGCTGCCGCCGATCCAGGACCCGATCCAGCAATCCGATCCGCGCATCGTGTTCTGCGTCGCCTGGGCGAAAGGCGGGTACCTGCCCACCCACAATCCCAACTACCGCAAGCCGCCGGGGCCGGACCCGGTGTGGAACTCGGCCAATTGCCGCAACCGGCGGATATTCAACGACCGCGCGGTGCAGAAG
>DASYRS010000276.1:0-3278 GCA_036004205.1 Dongiaceae bacterium | reverse complement strand
CAGGTCGAGTTGTGCCACGCCACCGGCAGGCCCGAGTGGTAGGTCTGGGCCGCGTCGCTGAGCGGCGGCAGCTTGGTCATGAGCTGGCGGTTCTTCTCCTCGCCGCGGCCATCGGCGTAGTACCAGCGCTCGTAGTGCTGCCCGTAGGGCGGCTTGAGCGGCGGCCAGGTGTTGTGACCCTCGACCATGAGCTCGACCTGCTCGAAACCCATGTAGGGGCCGTTCCAGTCCTGCGGCTGCGGCGAGGTGCGGCATTCCGGCGTGCCGGTCGGCGCGAAATTGTGCGCGGTCTTGAAGTGTGCCTTGCCGATGTACCCGGTGCGGATGCCGGCTTTCGAAAATCCGCCCGCGAAGCCCTGCTCGCCCGTCGCATCCGGCAGGTCGATGCCGTTGTCCGATACGCCGTGTGTTGCCGGCAGCAGGCCGGTGAGGATCGAGGCGCGCGAGGGCTGGCAGACCAGGTTCGGCGTGATGCAGGCGGAAAAGCGCGTGCCTTCGCGCGCGAGCATGTCCAGATGCGGCGTCTTCACCCTGCGCCCTTCGAAGCCGTAGCAATCGGCGCGCTGCTGGTCAGAGGTGATGAAGAGAATGTTCATTCGGGCTGGATGCCCGCCGCCTTGAACAGCGCCGGCCAGCGGCTGGTTTCCTTCTGCACCCACTGGGTGAATTCCTCGGGCGTCGCGCTGGTGGAATTGTCCATGCCGATCGAGGCCATTTTTTCGACGATCGCCGGTGTGCGCATGATGCGCACGAGCTCGGCATGCAGGCGCGCGATCACCGCGGGCGGCGTGCCCGCGGGCGCGACCAGGCCCTGCCACTGCGCGACCTCGAATCCCGGAAAGCCCGATTCCGCCACCGTCGGCACCTCCGGGAGTGCGGGCGCCCGATCGCGCCCGGTCACGGCGAGCGCCTTCAACTTGCCCGCCTTGATGTGCGGCAACGACGGCGCCATGCCGAGCACGCCGATCTTCACCTGCCCCGCCACCACGTCGACGATGGCCTGGCCGCCTCCCTTGTAGGGGATGTGCTCGGCCTTGAAGCCGGCCAGCGTCTTGATGCTTTCGAAGGTCAGGTGCTGCGGGCCGCTCTTGCCGGGCGTGGCGAACGACAGTTCGCCCGGATTGCGCTTCGCATACTGGATGAGCTCCTGCAGCGTATTCGCCGGAAACGACGGATGCGCCACGATCACCAGCGAACCGCGCCCCAGCAGCGTCACCTGCGCGAAGCTCTTCACCGGATCGTGCTGCAGTCCCTTGATCGCCGCGGGCATCATCGAGTTGCCGTCGACGAACATCAGCAGCGTGTAGCCGTCGGGCGGTGCCTTGGCGACGATTTCGGTGCCGATCACGCCGGCGGCGCCCGGGCGGTTCTCGACCACCACCGACTGGCCGAGCGATTCGCCGAGCGGCTGCGCGACCCAGCGTGCAATGGTGTCGGTGACGCCGCCCGGGGCGTACGAAACCATGATGCGCAGCGGCTTGGCGGGCCAGGCCTGGGCCAACGCCAGTCCCGCGCAACCCGACAGTGCGAGCGCGGCCAGACAGCGGATCGTTTTCAGGTTCATCGCATCCTCCTCGCGCGGATTCTAGACGATTGACTGCACCGTCCCCCTGCGCGACACTCACCAAGCATTTGCTTTGTAAGGAATCCCGCTTGCCCGAGCGCTACCAATCCGTGTTCCGCGCCGGCCTGTTCGCAGGCCAGGCGGCGATCGTCACCGGCGGCGGCTCGGGCCTGGGGCGCTGCACCGCGCACGAGCTGGCATCGCTCGGCGCGAGGGTCGCGTTGCTTGGACGGAACATTGAAAAACTCGACGGCGTAAGGGCGGAGATTGCGCAGGCTGGCGGCGACGCGCGCTGCTATCAATGTGATATCCGGGAAGAGGAAACCGTAAAGCAGTCGGTTTCCCGAATCCTTGCCGACTTCGGCCGCATCGACGCGCTGGTCAACAACGCGGGCGGGCAGTTCGCGGCGCCGCTCGAATCGATCTCGGCCAAGGGCTGGGACGCGGTGGTGCGCACCAACCTCACGGGCGGCTTCCTGATGGCGCGCGAGTGCTACACCCAGTGGATGAAGCAGGCCGGGGCGGGCGCGATCGTCAACATCATCGCCGACATGTGGCAGGGCATGCCGACCATGGGTCACTCGGGCGCGGCGCGCGCGGGCATGCTCAATTTCACCGAGACCGCCGCGTTCGAATGGGCGCCGGTCCGCGTCAACGCCGTGGCGCCAGGCTGGATCGCCTCGAGCGGCCTCGACAACTATCCGCCGGAGATGGCGGCGCATATCCGCGCCCTGCCGAAGCAGGTGCCGCTGGGACGGCTGGGAACGGAATCGGAAATATCGGCGGCGATCTGTTTTCTCCTGTCGCCGGCCGCCGCTTTCATCTCGGGATCCTGCCTGCGCGTGGACGGAGCAGTGCCCAACGCAAAGCGGCAGATATCAAACGAGGAACCCACGCCGGCCTTCGACGGCTTTCATCTCGCCTCGAAGCCCAAGGTGCTTGGCTGATGCCCGCAATCCAGTCGAAGCTCGATCCGAACTCGGCTGCCTTCCAGAGCAACTGCAAGCGGATGCTCGAACTTGTTTCGTTGCTGCGGGGGCTGGAAAAGCGAACTAGAGATAAATCCGAGGAAGCCAAACCCCTTTTCGACAAGCGCGGCCAGCTGCTGCCGCGGGAGCGCATCGCGCGACTGCTCGACATCGGCGCGCCCTGGCTGGAGCTGTCGTCGATGGCGGGCTATTGCCTCGACAATCCGGATCCCGAGAAGTCGATCCCCGGCGGCGGCATGATCGCCGGCATCGGCTACGTCGCGGGCGTGCGGGCCATGGTGGTGGCGAGCGATTCGGGCATCGACGCGGGCGCCATCCAGCACATGGGCCGCGAGAAGCTCATGCGCGCGCAGGACCTTGCGATGGAGAACCGGCTGCCTTTCGTGCACCTGGTGGAATCCGCCGGCGCCAACCTGCTCAAGTACCGCGTCGAGGGCTTCATCCATGGCGGCGCGATCTTCTACAACCTGGCCAAGCTGTCGGCCGCGGGCCTGCCCGTGGTGACCGTGGTGCACGGCTCGTCGACCGCGGGCGGGGCCTATATGCCGGGCCTCTCCGACTACGTGATCATGGTGCGCGGCCGCGCCAAGGCCTTCCTCGCCGGGCCGCCGCTGCTGAAGGCCGCGACCGGTGAAATTGCCACCGACGAGGAACTGGGCGGCGCGGTGATGCACACCCATGTGTCGGGACTGGCGGAGTACCTGGCAGAAGACGACTCTGATGGC
>DASYRS010000275.1:0-2909 GCA_036004205.1 Dongiaceae bacterium | reverse complement strand
TTTCGCCGTCCAGCGACACCTGGCGCTGCGCGTCGAAGCGCAATAAAGCTGCATTTTAGGAACCCCAGTCCGCCGGGTCTGCCATCGCCGCTTCCAGGGCTTGAGCTGTCGCCGTCAGTTCCGGTTTCACGCTCAGCCGCTCCCTCAAGACCCCAATCACGTGCAAAAGCCCCTCCTCAGCGGAATTCATATCCGCCGACGGAAGGGTGAACCTCATATGGCCCGTGCGCGCAACCAGGGCTTCCAGGGTCCCTGCAAAACCCAGGTCGTTCAAATGGTTCCGAAACCCCTTGGAGTCAAGATGCGGCTGGCCGGCTGCGAGGTCTATAATTGCGCCCTTCAGGCTGTCAAGGTCGCCGCGCGGAAACTCCACCTCGCCCACCATTTCACAGTGCCGGCCAATCAGCTCCGGATGGTTAACAAGGGTGACGAGAATGAGTTCGTAAGGGGTGCGCTGGATATTGGCCGTTCCGCGCCTGGCCGCCTCTCCCCCGACCTGCATCGGGGCCTGCCGCCCCTGAAATCCGCCCTTTTGGCCGCCAAACTGTCCCCGCGGAGCAGCGAAACCGGGTTTTTGCGGCCGGAACAGGTCGTCCAGCCGATGCTGCGTCTCCTGGCGATAAGCGTCGGCCACCGACTTATCCACAATCCGGCTGACCGCTTCGGCCAGATCGCGGCGAAAACCTGCCCGCCGCTCCGGTGTATCCAAGGGCCGGTCGGCCAGCACCTGGCGCCACAGGACATCGACGAGCGGCTCCATCCGGGCCAGTTCTTCCCGGAATCCGGCCGCGCCCTTGGCCTTGACCAGGGAATCCGGGTCTTCGCCCGCCGGCATCCAGGCAAAACGCAGCGAAAGACCGGGTTTCAGCAGCGGGATCGCCCGGTCGGCCGCCCGCGCGGCGGCGCGCTGGCCGGCATTGTCGCCGTCGAAACAGAGGATCGGCTCCTGCGCCATGCGCCAGAGCAGGGCGATCTGCTCCTCCGTCAAGGCGGTGCCGAGCGGCGCGACGGCATTGTTGATCCCCGCCTGGGCCAGCGCGATCACGTCCATATAGCCTTCGACCACGATGATCTCGTTGGTCTCGCGCGCCGTCTTCTGCGCGTGGCTGAGGCCATAGAGCACCCGGCCTTTGTGAAAGAGCGGCGTCTCGGGGGAATTCAGGTATTTCGGCTCGCCCTGATCGAGGATGCGCCCGCCGAACGCGATCGCCTGGCCGCGCCGGTCGAGGATTGGGAACATCACCCGGCCGCGGAACCGGTCGTATGCGTGGCCGCCATCTTCCGGCTTGATCAGCAGCCCGGCTTCGATCGCGATGGCCTCGGGAATGCCGGCCTTCTCCAGCGCAGCCTTCAATCCAGTGCGGTTGTCGGGCGCGAAGCCCAGGCGGAAGCGCCGCATGGTGTCGTCGCTGAGCCCGCGGCGCTTGAGGTATTCGAGCCCGGTACGCCCGGCCGACGCGCGCAATTGCTGCTCGAAATATTTGGCCGCGAACTCGACGGCGCCGCCCAGGGTCGCCTGCCGCTCGGCCCGCTCGCGTTCTTCCGGCGTCTCGCGCGGCACCTGCATCCCGGCTTCGCCGGCCAGCCGCTCCACCGCTTGCGGAAACTCGAGGCCCTCGGACCGCATGACGAAGCCGATGACGTCGCCATGGGCGCCGCAGCCGAAGCAGTGGAAAAAGCCCTTATCCTCGCTGACGGTGAAGGACGGCGTCTTCTCGTTGTGGAACGGGCAGAGGCCGGTCGCCTCGCCGCGACCCTTGCGGATCAGGCGTACGCGCCGGCCGACCACATCGCTGATCGACACGCGGCCGCGCAACTCTTCCAGGAATCGTGGCGGGAAGGCCATCCGTCAGCACCAAGCGGTCAAGAGAATCGCGGCAGTTTAGCTGTCCGCGTCGGGCAAGGGATATCGCTTGCCTGGGGATAAAGCGAGCAGCCTGTGGATAAGTTGATTTCGCGTGCCGGACCCTACCCCAGCTTCTGCTTCACCTGCGCGCCGACCTTGGCGAAGTCCATGCGGCCGGCATAGCGCTCCTTCAGCGCCGCCATCACCCGGCCCATGTCCTTGATCGAGGCGGCGCCCAGCTCTTCCACCACCGCGGCGATGGCGGTGTTGGTCTCGCCCTCCGACATCTTCTTGGGCAGGTAGCGCTCGATGATGTTGATCTCGCCCTGCTCCTGGTCGACCAGTTCTTGCCGGCCGCCCTTCTGGAACATCGTGATGCTCTCCTGGCGCTGGCGCACCATCTTCTGGAGCAGGTCGATGATCTCGGGCTCGTCCACGCCGTTGGTGATGCCGCGCTCGCGGGCGGCGATGTCGCGGTCCTTGAGGGCAGCCAAGATCAGGCGCAAGGCGGAGGTCGCGCGCTGGTCGCGCGATTTCATCGCCGCCTTCAGGTCATCGTTGAGGCGCTGCCGCAACATGGGGACTCCAAGAAACAGGGGATCGGGAAAGGCGGGGACACTACAGGATTCTCCGAACTGAAGCAATTTCCGGCAGCCCGTCCTGCAAACTGACTAAACGGTTGAAACATCTACCGTTTTGGCGCCGAAAAAAGCAGGACATTCGCTTGACGGAGCGGGATTCGCAGCTTAGAAACCGGCGATCTTCGCCGATCGTCGAATGGTCGCCGCCTGGGTTCGCCCCGGGGAGCGGACAAGCGCGCCGGACCGGCAAGGTCCAGCGGCATTTTCCACTCAAAGGCCATCGGCATGAGCGCTCCCGAAGCGACCGACCACACGCACCCGCCAACCGCCCTCCTGGTATTGGGCGACGGCACGGTGCTGAAGGGCCGAGGCCTGGGCGCCGAGGGCAAGGCGGTGGGCGAGGTCTGCTTCAACACCTCGATGACCGGCTATCAGGAGATCATGACCGATCCCTCCTATGCCGGGCAGATCATCAACTTCAC
>DASYRS010000274.1:0-3427 GCA_036004205.1 Dongiaceae bacterium | reverse complement strand
AAATGCCCGGGCATATCGCCGGTCGCCGGGATCTTGTACGTGCTGGGCGCGTGCGTCGCCAGATAACCCTTGTCGTTCCACACCAGCTGTTCCGTGGTGAGCCAGCCCATGCCCTGGATGAAGCCGCCCTCGACGTGGCCGAGATCGACGGCGGGGTTCAGCGATTTGCCGGCATCGTGGAGGATGTCGACGCGGGTCAGCGTGTGCTCGCCGGTCAGCGTATCGATCATCACCTCGCTCACGGCCGCGCCATAAGCGAAATAGAGGAACGGCCGCCCGCTCGCGGTCTCGCGGTCATAGTGGATCTTGGGCGTGCGATAGTAGCCGGTGGCGCTCAGCGACACGCGGCCCATGTACGCCTGCTTCACCAGGTCCTTGAACGCGAACTCCTGATTGCCGACCCGCACGCGGTTGGGCAGGAACTCGATGTCGCCGGCCGCGACCTTGTATTTCTCGGCGGCGAATTCCGTCAGACGCCGCTTGATCTTGCGCGCCGCCGCCTGGGCCGCCATGCCGTTCATGTCCGAGCCCGACGATGCGGCGGTCGCCGAGGTGTTCGGCACCTTTCCGGTGTTGGTCGGCGAAATCTTCACGTGATCGAGGTCGATCTGGAATTCCTCCGCCACCACCTGCGCGACCTTGATGAACAGGCCCTGCCCCATCTCGGTCCCGCCATGGTTCAGATGCACGCTGCCGTCGGTATAGACATGGACCAGCGCGCCGGCCTGGTTCAGATGCGAGGTGGTGAAGGAGATGCCGAACTTCACCGGCGTCAAGGCGATGCCCTTCTTGAGATACGCATTCTGCCGGTTGAATTGCGTAATCTCCTTGCGGCGCGCCCGGTACCCGCAGCTTTGCTCAAGCCGCGTGATCAATTCGGGCAGGATGTTGTCCTCGACAATCATGTGATAGGGCGTGACGTTCCGTGGCGCGGCGCCATAGAGGTTGATCCGCCGTACATCCAGGGGATCCAGCCTGCGGTCACGCGCGATCGCATCCATCACCTCCTCGATCCCCATCATGCCTTGCGGGCCGCCAAAGCCGCGAAAGGCCGTGTTGGAAACCGTATGGGTCTTGCAACGCTGCGAGCGGATGCTGACGGCCTCGAAGAAGTAACCGTTATCGGCATGGAACATCGCCCGGTCGGCGATGGCGCCGGAGAGGTCGGCGGAATAGCCGCAGCGCGCCGCGTGATCGAAGCTGATGCCGAGGATGCGCCCGTCCTTGTCGAAACCTACCTCGTAGCCGATGCGGAAATCGTGGCGCTTGCCGGTCGCGATCATATCGTCGTCGCGGTCCAGCCGGCATTTCACGGGGCGCTTCAGCTTCACCGCCGCCAGCGCCGCGATGGCCGCCCATTGCGAGCCTTGCGTCTCCTTGCCGCCGAAGCCGCCGCCCATGCGCCGGCATTCCACGGTCACGGCATTGTTCGGCCGGCCCAGCACATGGGCGATGTTGTGCTGCACTTCGCTCGGATGCTGGGTCGAGCAATGGATGGTGACATCGCCATCCTCGGCCGGGACCGCCAGCGACACCTGGCCTTCCAGATAGAAATGCTCCTGCCCGCCATGCTCGAACTCGCCCTGCAGATAATGCGGCGCGCCGGCGATGGCACGCTCGGCGTCGCCGCGCGTCATGACGTGATCGGGCAGAACGAACGATTGCTCCCGCAGCGCATCCTCGACGGTCAGCACCGGCGTCAGATCCTCGTATTCCACCTTGGCCAGTTTGGCCGCGCGCCTGGCCGCGTCGTGGCTCTCCGCGATCACCGCAAACAGCACCTGGCCGTGGAATTCGACCAGGTCGGTCGCAAACACCGGATCGTCGCCCGCGCCGATTGGCGAAACATCGTTGGTGCCCGGAATGTCCGCGGCCGTCAGCACCAGGACGACACCCGGCGCCGCGCGCACCTTGGCAAGGTCCATGCCCCTGATCCGCGCGTGCGCGCGGGCCGAGAGGCCGGGCGCGGCATGCAGGGTGCCGGCCGGTTCCGGGATGTCGTCGACATAGATCGCGCTGCCGGCGGCGTGCTTGGCGGCGCTGTCATGGGCGATGGCGCCCTGCACGCCGCCGCGGATGGTGGCCGCCGGCCGGGCGGCGCCGAGACTATGCCCGTGCATGCGCTGCCCTCCGCTCCGCCATGATCCGCGTCCTCGCCGCTGGCTCGGTCGTTTCGATGAAGAATTTGCGCAGCAGATTCTGTGCCACGCGCAGCCGGTAGCGCGCGCTCGCGCGCATGTCGCTGATCGGCGTGTAATCCTCCGACAGAATCCAGGAGGCGCCCTCGACATTCTCCCGGGTCCAGGCTTTGCCCTTGAGCGCCGCCTCGGCCTGGCGTGCGCGCTTCGGCACCGGCGCCATCCCGCCGTAGCAGATGCGGATATCCTCGACCTCGCCGTCCGCCAGGGTCAGCGCGAAGGCACCGAGCGAAGCTGTGATGTCCTGATCGAACCGCTTGGAGATCTTGTAGCAGCGCAGGATGCGCCTCGAATCCGAGACCGGGACGCGGACGGCGACGACGAATTCGCCCGGCTGGCGGTCCTGCTTGCCGTAGTCCAGGAAGAAATCCTCCAGCGCCAGTTCGCGGTATCGGTCGCCGCGCCGCAGGACCAGGCGGCTGCCGAGCGCGATCAGCGGCGGTGGCGCATCCCCGATCGGCGAACCGTTGGCGATGTTGCCGCCGATAGTGCCGGCGTTCCTGATCTGCTCCGAGCCAAGGCGCCGCATCATCTCCGCGATGTCGGGATAGTGCGCTTCGATGGTCGCCAGTGCATCGGTATAGGTGACCGCCGCGCCGATCTCGATCCAGCGGTCGTCGACGGAGATCTTCTTCAGCTCGGCGACCTCGCCGATCGCGATGATTGGCCCCAGGCGCCGGAGCTGCTTGGTGACCCAGAGGCCCACGTCGGTTCCGCCGGCCAGGATCGTGGCGCCGGGATATTCCAGCAGCAGCCGCGCCAACGCATCGACCGAGCGTGGCGCAAAATAGCGTCGCCCGCCAGCCTCGAGGCCGGCCATGGTGCCGTCATCCAGCGCCTTGAGGGCGGCAACGGTCTCCGCCTCGCGGGCGAAATGATCGGGCCGGCTGCCCGCCTTCATGGCCTTGGCCGCGGCGGCGATCGGCCCATAGCCGGTGCAGCGGCAGAGGTTGCCGGCGAGCGCATCGTCGATCCGGTTGCGGTCCGGCGCGCCGGGCTCGTGATAGAGCGCGAACAGCGACATCACGAAGCCGGGCGTGCAGAAGCCGCATTGCGATCCGTGGCAATCGACCATCGCCTGCTGGCAGGGATGGAGCGTGCCGTCGGGTGCCGCCAGATCTTCCACTGTCAGCAATTGCTTGCCGTCCAGCGCGCCCACGAACTGGATACAGGAATTGACCGCGCGATAGGTGAGCCGGTCGCCGTCCAGTTCGCCCAGCACCACCGTG
>DASYRS010000273.1:0-5298 GCA_036004205.1 Dongiaceae bacterium | reverse complement strand
AACCTTCTCCCGCAAGGGGAGAAGGGACCTCTTGTAGGGATGCGTGACCACTCAAATGCCTGAAACGCCACCCCTCCCCCGCGTGGGGGGAGGGGTGAGGAGGGAGCCTGTTCTGGACGTAAGCCCGGCGGGACCGGGCCTTAGCTCTTCACTGCCGGCTTGAGGCCGATCATGGTGAGGGCGGATTCGAGCTTCTTGATGCCGTCGGTTTGCTTGTGCGCGGTGCACAGGCTCTTGCCTTCGCTGCGCAGCGCCAGCGCTTCCTTGTAGTTCTTGTCGGTCTTGTGCGTGGCTTCGGCCTTGTCGAACTGCGAGCCGAGCGCGTTGCACTGCCCGGTGAGGCTGGCCGCGGCGACCGGCTTCATGGTCTGGGTCTTCGGCGCCGTGCTGGTGTTGCTGGTGGTGGTGTTGGCGGCCAGCGCCAGCGGCGCGCCAAGCAGACATGCGGCGACGGTGGCGATGATCAGCTTTTTCATGGGTGTCTCCTTCGAGTGCGACATCGGTTAGGCCTTCTCCCAACGCCTCCTGGCGGCAAGGTCGAAGGTGTCGGCGTGGATGTCCATCGCGTCGGCCGGACAACCATCGCGCCGCCGCGTAACGCCCATGTGTCCGCGGCTGCGTCATTTTGTAACGCCGTGTGACGACCATTCATTGTCCGCTATCGCCGCAGGACGGTCGGCTCGGTGCGGTCCAGATACATCACCAGGAAGACCTGGTCCGGTTCGCACAGCGGCACCGAGCGCACCGGTAGCAGCCGCCGCGTCGCCCGCAAATGCTCATGCTGGAAAACGCGGATGGCGTGCACCAGCAAGCGGCGTGTCCGCATCGCCACCCGCAGCAATCCGGTCAGGTCGCGGCCGAATCGCCGATCGATCTCGCTGGTCTTGTGGCGCGTCCAGTCCTCGCCGGTGATGGCGACGATGGCGGTGCCGTCCAGGCGAAGCAGGAAGTCCGCGCCATCCTCCATCGCCTGGAACACGCTGATATGGCTGAACCAGGGTTGCAGGATCTCGACCGACAATTGCGAGCGGTCGGGTGGGTCTTCGTGCCAGCAGTGTGTCCGCCACAGATGGTGCAACCGCAGTAGCCGTTCGTCGGCCTGAAAGGGCGGCGCCGGCAAGGCCAGCTCAAGCGGCGCGCGAGCCGCGTGCGTCGGGATGTCCATCGAGCGCCCTCGCGTTCTTCTTTGAACGTGGCTGCCGTTCATGCAGGGCGCGGAGGACTAAGTGGTGACCCGGCCTTCCTGCCAAGACAAGCGATCAATGCGCCCCTCGTGATATCCGAGGGGCGCAATCGGCAGTTCGGGGATGTCGGGTGGGTAACGGCCCGCCGTCAGCCTTTCATCAGCAGGAGGTTCGCCGGCTTGACCTTGCTGCCGAACTGCTCGCCGCCGAACTTGTGCTTGTCCTGCCGGCACAGCGCTTCGGCCTTCTCTTCCGCGACCTGCCTGGCGGACTCAGACTTGAATCTCTCGGTCGAGAATTGCTGATCGAGGTTGGGGCAATGCTCGGTGGTCAGGTAGGCACTGCTCATGGTTCCGGTCGTGCTTCCGCTCGCGGCGGCGAAGGCCAGCGGAGTGGCTGACACCATCAGGACAGCCGCGGCCATCAGGATCCTGTTCATTATGTTGATCTCCAACTTTGAGACATCGGGAAATGAGTCTGCCGTCTTGCGGTCAGAGTCGGCGTGGATGTCGAAGCGCGTCGGCACCATGAAACATTGGCATCGCTGGTAACAGGTCAATGTCCGCACGCCCGGATTTTGCAACGAAACGTGTCTGACGCAGCGCTGACGAGTAGGGTCTATGCGCGCCGCTTGCGCATGATCGAGACCAGGATCGCGATCAGCGCCAATGCCATCGCGATCGCCATCATCGCCCAGGCTTCGTTGATCGCGGAGACCAGGCCGGCGCGCTCCACCAGCGGGCGGGCGAATTCCTGGGTGTCCGCGTCGACCGCCCCCAGCGCCTTGCCGGTGAAGCGGTCGGTCGGCAGCCCGACAAAGACCGCGGTGGCGCGGTCGCCGGCCAGGAGCTTCGCGACGATCTGGTCGACATGCTCCGGCGCGCGCAGCCAGATCACGGTGTCGATCAGCGCGATGCCGATGGCGCCGCCCAGGTTGCGCATCAGGTTGAACAGGCCGCTCGCGTTCGGCACGCGCTCCGCCGCCAGGTGGCCAAGAGCCAAGCGCGTCGGCGGCAGCAGGCAGAACATGATGGCGATGCCGCGGATGACCTGTGGCCAGAGCATCTGGTCGAAATCGCTCTCCCAGGTCTGGTAGTAGCTCAAGGCGAGGCCGGCGCCGAACAAGGCGAAGCCGAACGCCGACAGCAGCTTGGGATCGCAGCGCCGCTCCACCTGCACGGCGATCGGCGCGGTCAGGAGCTGCGCAACGCCGGTCACCAGCATGACCTGGCCGATCTCGAACGCGCTGTGCAGCCGCACCAGCCCGAGGAACACCGGCATCAGATAAACCGAGCCGTACAACCCGAAGCCGAGCACGAAGCTCAGCCAGCAGCCGAGCGCGAAATCGCGGTCGTGCAGGATCCTCAGATCCACCACCGGCCGCGGCACGCGGAACGTGCGATACAGAAACGCCACGCTCGTGATCCCGCAGATTGCGAACAGCGTGATGGCAAGGCCCGAGGTCCAGCCGCGCTGCGGCGCTTCCTTGAGCAGGATCTCGAGCGCCGCGAGGGCAACCGCCATCAGGACGAGGGACGCAAGATCGAGGGTGCGCGCGAAGCGAAGGTCGCTCCGCTCGCGCGGCAGCAGCCAGGCCGCCACCAGCACAGCGACGATGCCCGGCACGACGTTGATCAGGAACAGCCAGTGCCAGGAATAGGTATCGGTGATCCATCCGCCGACGATCGGCCCGACGGTCGGCGCCAGCACCGCCAGCGCGCCGCCGATGGTGGTCGCGATGTCCTGCCGGTGCGGCGGGAACAGCAGGAACACGGCGGAGAACACGGTCGGGATGAGGACGCCGCCGCTGAAGCCCTGCAGCACGCGCCAGGCGATCAGCACCGACAGCGAGCCGCTGGCCGCGCAGCCGACCGAGGCCGCGATGAAGATCGTGAGCGCGGTGACAAACAGCCCGCGCATGCTGAGGACGCGCGTCAGGAACCCGGTGAGCGGGATGGCGATGATCTCCGCGATCAGGTAGGCGGTCTGAATCCAGCTCATCTGGTCGGCGCCGACATCGAGCGCGGCGCGGATGTCCGGCAGCGAGGTCGCGACCACCTGGATGTCGAGGATCGCCATGAACATGCCGAGGCACATGGCGCCGAAGCCGAGCCAAATCCTGATCGGCACGGGCTCACCGGGGGATGCCGCGCTCGTTGCGGCCTTATCCGCGTTGTAGACGTTCATGGTCATCGGTTTGTTCCGTGGCCTCAATCGATATAGCGTCGATGGCTGAAATCACAGTGCAAATCGCACATTCCGCCCGTGCTCGCCTGTGACCCCCTTCACTGCGGCGGCGGCCTCGTCATGGTTTCGTCAGGGTCGGTCTGGCAGAAAGGGCTTGTCGGGAATGCGTGCATCAGCGGCAGCGATGACGCATGAGTCGGGCCAGCCTTCAGGCGCCTCATGCCTTGCTCAAGAGAACGTGATCCTTCTTTGGTTGCGCTGGCGCGTAGCCGGGAACAGCATGACAGAGGTTGAATTGGAGGCTTTCGAGTGAAGAGTGCAGTGCTTCGCCTGGTCGAGAATGATCCGCCGACGATCCTGTCGGTGGCGACCGCCGTGCCGCGCTTCCGCATGACGCAGGAAGATGTGGCGATCGCCGCGGCGCAGGTGTTCGACCGCCAACGCTCCGACATCGAGCGCCTAATGCCCGTGTTCGACAATGCCGGCGTTGTCGAACGCTATTCCTCGGTGCCGATGGACTGGTATTTTCAGCCTCATGGCTGGCGCGAGCGCAACCAGCTCTATCTCGAGAACGCCATCGACCTGCTGACCAACGCCGCCGGCGAGGCGCTGGCGGAGGCGGGGCGCAAGCCCAGCGACATCGCCGCCGTGGTGGTTGCCTCCACCACCGGCATCGCGACCCCCAGCCTCGACGCGGTGCTGCTCAATCGCCTGGACCTGCCGCCGACCATCCTGCGGCTGCCGATCTTCGGCCTCGGCTGCGCCGGCGGTGTCGTGGGCTTGAGCCACGCAGCGGCGCTCGCCCGTACCGTGCCCGACGGGGACGTGCTGTTCCTGACGGTCGAGCTCTGCTCCACCACCTTCCGGCGCACCGATATGTCGAAGAGCAACATCATCGGCGCCGCGTTGTTCGGCGACGGCGCCGCCGCCATGGTGATCGGCCGGCCGGGCTCGCCGGGCCTGCGGCTCGGCCCCTCCGGCATGCACACCTGGCCCGATTCCCTCAGGGTGATGGGCTGGGACGTGGAGGATGACGGGCTCGGCGTGCTCTTCTCGCGCGACATTCCGACCCTGGTGCGCGACGAGATGCGGCCCGCCGCCGACGCGTTCCTCGCGCGCTGCGGCCTCACGACCCGCGATCTCGCCGGCTATGTCTGCCATCCCGGCGGCGTCAAGGTGCTGGACGCGCTGGAGCAGGCCTTCGATCTGGCCCCCGGCACGATGGCCGAGGCGCGCGACGTGCTGCGCGAACACGGCAACATGTCGGCCGTCACGGTCCTCTTCGTGCTGCAACGAATGATGCGGCGCGGTCTCGCCGGGCGCCATTTGATGTCGGCCCTCGGCCCCGGTTTCAGCGCGGGCTTCCAGATTATCGAGGGATAAGGGGTCAAAAGCTCCGTGGCGAGCGCCGGAGTTCCGGGGTATCGTGCCGGTGCGACTGATTTGGATCGCCGGGTTGGGGCCCGCGATGCCGTATTGAGGGCAAGTTCGTGACGATCGACCAGCTCCTGGCCGCCGGCCTGCTCGTGCTGGCGACGCTCCAGCGCTTGGCGGAGCTCGCCATCGCCAACCGCAATACGCGGGCGCTGCTGGCCGACGGCGCCTATGAGGTCGGGCGGGGGCACTATCCCGTCATCGTCTTCGTACACGGCGCCTGGCTGCTCGCCCTGTGGGTTCTGCTGCTGACCGGCGATGTGGAATTTCATCCGTGGCCGGCGATCGCCTATCTGCTGGTGCAGTGCCTGCGGGTCTGGACCCTGATCACCCTCGGCCGCTATTGGACCACGCGCATCATCGTGGTGCCCCACGCGCCACTGGTGCGGAAGGGCCCATACCGCTTCATCCGCCACCCGAACTATCTGGTGGTCGTGCTGGAGATCGCGCTACTACCGCTGGCTCTCGGTTCCTGGCCGTTGGCGCTCGGATT
>DASYRS010000272.1:0-7120 GCA_036004205.1 Dongiaceae bacterium | reverse complement strand
TGGACCAGTCCGGGGGACAAAAGTCCCACGAACGATGGAGTCCGTGACGCGATTTTCGCTCAAAGAATCAAAGGCTTAGCGGAATCGGTGGCTGGGGGACTAGGATTCGAACCTAGACTGGCGGAGTCAGAGTCCGCTGTCCTACCGTTAGACGATCCCCCAACTAAGGCGCTGATTTAACTGCGCTTTTGCTGGTGCCGAAAAGGCCGGCGCGGTGTTCGCGTTCCGTTTTGGGCCGGCGCGTCGCGTTTTAGCCCCGGGCCGGGGCGGGAGTCAATGATCGCCCCCACCCGATGGCGCGTGCCCGGCGGTGGCAATCGCCCGGCGCTTTTCCTAAGTTGGCGCCCATGACGGCCTTGTCCACGCCCCCCGCCGACCATTTCAGCCGCGCCCGGCACCAGGGACGGAACTATCTCAAGGTGCTCGCGCAGCTGCATGCGCTGCGGCGCCCCGAAGCCTATCTGGAGGTGGGGACGGCGACCGGCGCGACCCTGGCCATCGCGCGCTGCGCCAGCGTCGCGATTGACCCCCGGTTCCGCCTCGACCGCGACGTGCGCGCGGGCAAGCCGGCCTGCCACCTGTTCGAGATGACCAGCGATGCGTTCTTCGCCGCCGAGGATCCGAGCCGCCTGCTCGGCCGCCCGATCGATCTCGCTTTCATCGACGGCATGCACCAGTACGAGTTCGCGCTGCGCGACTTCATGAATATCGAGGCACATTGCCGGCCCGATTCCCTGATCGTGCTGCACGATTGCCTGCCGGTCGATTCCCACATGGCGCGGCGCGAGCCCGGCGACCGGTCCTCCGCCGCCTGGTCGGCCTATCCCAATGCCTGGGCCGGCGATACCTGGAAGGCGCTCTGGATCCTCCAGCGTTATCGCCCCGACCTTCGCATCTTCGCGTTCGACGCGACGCCCAGCGGCCTCGTCGTGGTCACGCGTCTCGATCCTAGATCCCAGGTGCTCAAGCAGCGATACGACGAGGCCATCCGCGCCGCCGACGGGATCGGTCCGGCCGGGTTCTATGACGGCCTCGACATCATCCCGACCGCGGCGATCCGCCGGCGGTCCTTGCTCTCATCGCTGACCAGGCGGCGGCCGTTCGAGTTCAGCGATCATCTTACGCGATAGCGCGCGCCGCCGGCACAACTTGGGGGTGGCGCCGGGTCCCGCCATGTTGCTAAGACTTATCCCCTCGATTTGGCGACGGTTGCCGGGGGGCCGCCAGCAAAGTGGTTTTTTCTTCGCCGTACTTCGTTTTCCTGTTCCTGCCTGTTGCGCTCGCGATCGTGCTCCTCGCACGACGCTGGGCGTTCCTGGCGGCGATCTTCCTGGTCAGCCTCGCCTTCTACCATTGGTCCGCCGGGCCTCGCACGCTCATCCTCGTCGGCATCGTGCTCGTCAATTACGGCGGCGCGCTCTGGCTGGCGCGCCAGCCCCGCATCGCGTTGCCTGTCCTTATCCTGGTCAATCTGGCGACCTTGTTCTGGTTCAAGTATGCCGACTTCGCGGCTCGGAACATCGACCTGCTGCTGGGCACCGGCTTCGGCGAGCGGACGTCTCATATCGCCTTGCCGGCCGGCATCTCGTTCTTCGTCTTCCAGGCCATCTCCTATCTGATGGATGTCAACAGGGGCGAGATCCGCGCGGAGAAGAACTTCGCGCGCTATGCGGCCTATCAGAGCTTCTTCCCGCACCTGATCGCCGGCCCGATCGTCCGGTTCCGCGACGTGGTCGGTGACTTCATCCGGCCGCGCCTGTCGGTGGACAATTTCGGCGCCGGCGTCACGCGGTTTGCCCATGGCCTCTTCAAGAAGGTGGTGATCGCGGACAACGTCGCGCCGGTCGCCGATTCGGTGTTCGGCCTGCCGTCCGGCGAGGTGGATTTCGCCAGTGGCTGGATCGGGGCGGTCGCCTATGCCTTGCAGATCTATTTCGATTTCTCCGGCTATTCCGACATGGCGATCGGGATGGCGCTGATGTTCGGGATCCGGTTCACGGAGAACTTCCACCGGCCCTATGCCAGCCGGTCGATCACCGAGTTCTGGCGCCGCTGGCACGTGACGTTGAGCTCGTGGTTCCGCGACTATCTCTACATCCCCCTGGGCGGCAATCGCGGCGGCACGCTGGCGACCTATCGCAACCTGCTGATCGTGTTCGCCGCGACCGGCCTGTGGCACGGCGCGGCCTGGACGTTCCTCGCCTGGGGCTTGTGGCACGGCGTGTTCCTGGTGGCGGAGCGGCTGCTGTTCCGCGCGCCGCTACAGGCGCTGCAATCAGGCGCGTTGCGCTATCTCTATTGCCTGCCGGTCATCCTGTTCGGCTGGGTGCTGTTCCGCGCCGATACCATCTCGCAGGCGGTCGCGCAGTGGGGCGCCATGCTGCGGCCGTTCGAACCTCTCTCCTTTGCGACGCTGTCGGAGAATACCGCCATCACGCCCTATTCCGCGGCCGCCATGGCGATCGGTGCATTGATCTTCGTCCTGCCCGGCGATTCGCCGCTGGGGCGCCGGCTGATGGAGGGCCGCTCGCAGCCGGTCCTCGACCTTGCCTATACCGCGGTTGCGCTCGTCTTCAGCGGCACGCTGGTCCTGACCGGGCAGTACAGCCCGTTCCTCTATTTCCAGTTTTGAGACCGGCCGATGCGGATCACTCACATCAATATCGCCCTGTTCGCGCTGGTTCTGGTCGCGCTGGTCGTGGCTCTGCTTCTGTTCGGCGCGGTCGAAAGCTACGGCCGCGAACTCCCCGGCGAAGCACTAGCGCGATGACCAGGTCCCACCATTGTTCCCCGTCTTGAGAGCGCCGATGCGTATCCCGCACCTCAAGGTCATTCTCTTTGCGCTTTTTCTGTCCACGCCGGTGGCGAGCCTGATCCTGTTCGACAGCGTCCAGATCCTTGGGCGCCCTCGTCCGGATTTTCCACCGATCGCCGAACTTCTGCGCGGAAAGAAGGGCCGGATGGATGATTTCGGCAAAGCCGTCCTGGAACGCTCGGCGCCGATGAAACTGGCGGTGCAACTGCAGAGCTGGATTGCCTATCGCGTGGTCGGATTTGTCGACACGCCGAAGATCGTGTCCGGCGAGGACGGCTGGCTGTTCTATCGGCCGGAGTTCAATCGCGGGCGCTGCCTGGACGAGCCAGGCACCGCGGCGTCGTTGCGCCGTCTTGCCGTGCTCATGGATATGGGCCGAGCGGCGGGGATGGATGTGATCATCTCGATCTCGCCGGACAAGTCGACGATCTATCCGGAAATGCTCAGCCAGCGGGTGCGCGGCTACTGGAAATGCCGCGAGCGGAGCATCGCCACGCTGCGCCGCCTGATCAAGCGGTGGGCGCCGGAGATCATCGACCATGCCGAGCCGCTGCTGGCGGAGAAGGCGCGTCGACCGCAGCCGCCGCTGTATTACCACGCCGACACCCATTGGTCGGAATATGGCGCGGCGATCGCCTTGCGTCAGCTCCTGGTGCGGATCTTTCCGGATGCGCCGGTTCCCCCACCGCGCCGATCAAATGCAACGATGGTACGCGAAGCCGACCTTTCAGACATGCTGCTGCTACCACTCCAAGAGCAGGTCGCCGCCCTCGATCGGGATCTGGAGAAGAAGCTGAGGACGTTGAATCGCGACCCGGCCGGCTACCGTACCGTGATAGCCCATGATTCATTCTACGGTTTCCTAAAGACGCAACTTCGGGCGGTGTTCCCCACCGCGGCGAGGTTCCAGCTTGCGGCGAATGATCAGGAACTCGGTCACGCGACCGAATCGGCCGATCGGCTGATCATCAACGTGGTCGAACGCACGCTGCTCGCGCGCATTGAAAGGACCGAACTGAAGTGGGACACGCCCATGATGCGTGGGATCGTCAAGCGGAACATGGCGGCCGCGGCGGCGTGCGGGGACTTCACCGCGATCGGCGCGGTTCCCGGCGGCGCTTTGGACGGCGACGATCCCGAAATCCCAATCGGTCCGGCCGCGTCGCCGGCGCGCCTGCCATGCCTTCGCCTGACACTGGATGCGCCGAAGACCGGCATCCTCGAGATCATGCTGCCCGACTCATCTGGCGCCTTCGAGCCCGGTCATGGGTTCCTGTACTGGATCTCGTCGGACCGGCATGTCGTCAGTTTTGTGCTGCCGGACTATGTCGCCGGCTCCAGCGTCCGCCTTCATCTCGGCAAGGGCGCGCGCATCATCGTACTGCACGGGGTCGAGACTGGAGCGGTGGATCGCCCGCCCGGCCTCCTGGCGCACGAAGCCCAGCCTTAACTTTGCGGCCGTCTGCCTGTAAACTCGCCGGCGAAGTGGTTGGCGCGGATGCCTTACTCGGGAGAATCCCGAGACTGATCAAGGGCTTAACGCAGCCGGCCGGGAGTTAAGAGTGCTGGATCGAACCCCCGCCGACGGGGCTGAGGCGCGCGCCCGAACGCGTGCCGCCAGGCCCGGGCAAGTCATGGCGGCCCTTGATCTGGGAACCAACAATTGCCGCCTCCTGATTGCGCGGCAGGGGAATAACGGGTTCCAGGTCATCGATGCCTTTTCGCGCATCGTCCGCCTGGGCGAGGGCGTGTCGCAGAGCGGCGCCTTGTCGCCGGCCGCCATGGACCGCACCATCGAAGCCCTGAAAGTCTGCTCCGCCAAGATGCAGCGCCGCGGCGTTGCGCTGATGCGCTCGGTCGCGACCGAGGCCTGCCGGCGCGCCGCCAACGGCCTGGAATTCCTGGAGCGCACCCGCGCCGAGACCGGCGTCGATCTCGAGATCATCACCACGGCGGAGGAGGCGAAGCTCGCCTTCTCCGGCTGCATGCCGCTGCTGGACCGCGCGCGGCCCTATGCCATCGTGTTCGACATCGGCGGCGGCTCGACCGAGCTGGGCTGGCTGCAGCTCGAGCCGGGGCATCATCCGCGCATCATCGCCTGGCATTCCATGCCGCTGGGCGTCGTGACCCTGACCGAGCGTTTCGGCGCCGAAGCCGCGCCAGACGAAAGCCCAGCCGAATTCTATGAGCGCATGGTGGAGGAGGTGCAGGACAATCTTGGCCCCTTTGCCCAGGCGATCGGCGCCCATCGCCTGATCGCGCGCAGCCAGGTGCAGTTGCTCGGCACCTCCGGCACCGTGACGACACTGTCGGGGATCCAGATGGAATTGCCGCGCTACGACCGCTCAGTGGTCGACGGCTCGTTCCTGGAGTTCGGCGACGTCGACCGCATCAGCAAGCGCCTCTCTGAACAGAATTGCGGTGAGCGCGCCACCAATCCCTGCATCGGGACGGAGCGCGCCGACCTCGTGGTTTCCGGCTGCGCGGTGCTGTCGGCGATCTGCCGGCAATGGCCGATCGGGCGCTTGCGCGTCGCCGATCGCGGCGTGCGCGAAGGAATTCTCATGAGCCTGATGACCGGGACCGCGCCGGACAATGTCTATCAGCGTGGCGTGGCGAACGGAGTGCCGGCATGAGCCAGCGTCGCAGCAGCGGAAGGGGAGGCCCCCGCGGCGGTGGCGGGCATGAGCGCAACGTGTCGCGGCCCACCGGCCGCGGCCTCGCCGTGCGCGTGAAGAGCGCCGGCAAGCGCACCGTCTCATCCACGCGCTGGCTGGAGCGGCAGCTCAATGACCCTTATGTCGCCGAAGCGAAGAAGCAGGGCTACCGCTCGCGCGCCGCGTTCAAGCTGCTGCAGCTCGACGACAAATATCATGTGCTGAAGCCAGGGGCGCGAGTGGTCGATCTGGGCGCCGCGCCCGGCGGCTGGTGCCAGGTGGCGGTGGATCGCGTCGGCGAGCGCGGCAAGGTGATCGGCATCGATCTGCTGCCGATGGACGCGATCCCCGGCGCCGATCTCATCCAGATGGATTTCATGGACGACGCCGCGCCCGACGAATTGAAGCGCCGCCTGGATGGCCTCGCCAACGTGGTGCTGAGCGACATGGCCGCCTCGTCCACCGGCCATGCCCAGACCGATCATCTGAAGATCATGCTGCTGGCGGAGACCGCCTACGCCTTCGCCAGGGATGTCCTGGCGCCGCACGGGGTCTTCATCTGCAAGGTGCTGCAGGGCGGGGCTACGGGCGAGCTCTTGACGCTGCTGAAGCGGGATTTCGCCGAAGTGAAACATGTGAAACCGCCCGCGAGCCGCAGCGATTCGGCCGAGATCTATGTGGTGGCGCTGGGGTTCCGCGGCTGATTTTCCCCAGGAATCATTAGGAAATCCGCCTGCATTCCGTGCATAGCGGCCCCGACGCAATGAGCGCCCGAATCACCTTGTGGCAGGGCGCTTCCTCTGTATGATGGCGCGCCAACTCAAGCCGGCCCCCGATCCCAATGATGGGCCGCCCCAAACCTTAGAGGGTTGGCATGCAAATCCGCGACGCTTTCACATTCGACGACGTGCTCCTGGAGCCCGGCGCCTCCTCGGTGCTTCCGGCCCAGGCCGACACCAGGACCAGGCTCACCAAGCGCATCGCCCTCAACATCCCGCTGATGTCCTCCGCCATGGACACGGTGACCGAGGCTCGCATGGCGATCTGCATGGCCCAGCATGGCGGCATGGGCGTCATCCACAAGAACCTCGACATCGCGCGCCAGGCCGAGGAGGTGCGCAAGGTGAAGCGCTTCGAGAGCGGCATGGTGGTGAACCCGCTCACCATCCATCCCGACGAGACGCTGGCGGATGCGCTGACCCTGATGAAGCGGCATGAGATCTCGGGCATCCCGGTGGTGGAGCGCGGCAACGGTAAGCTGGTCGGCATTTTGACCAACCGCGACGTGCGCTTCGCGACTCAGATGGATGAGAAGGTCGCGAGCCTGATGACCAAGGACAAGCTGGTCACCGCCAAGCCCGGCGTCGGCTCCGACGAAGCGCGCCGCCTGCTGCATCAGTACCGGATCGAGAAGCTGCTGGTGGTAGACGACGCCTATCGCTGCATCGGCCTCATCACCGTCAAGGACATGGAAAAGGCGCAGGCTTTCCCACACGCCTGCAAGGACGAGAATGGCAGGCTGCGCGTGGCGGCCGCGACCGGCGTCGGCGTGGACGGCCTGAAGCGCGCCGAGGCGCTGCTCGAGGCCGGCGTCGACGTGATCGTGGTTGACACCGCGCATGGCCATTCCAAGGGCGTGATCAGCGCG
>DASYRS010000271.1:0-8924 GCA_036004205.1 Dongiaceae bacterium | reverse complement strand
ATAGAGCGAGACCGGATGATCGGCGGGATCGTCCAGCGCGAACGGCACCTTCTTCGACGCGCCATAGACCGAGCTGGAGCTGGCATAGACCAGGTGCGCGAGGTTCGGCGCCTGGCGCGCCATCTGCAGCATGTTGAAATGGCCGTTGAGGTTGGCGCGCACATATTCTTCAGGCTGCTGGATGGAGTAGCGCACGCCGGCCTGCGCCGCGAGATGGACGATATGGCGCGTGCGCGGCAGCACGTCGGCCAGCGCTGCCTTCAATGCCGCTTCGTCGGCGATGTCGACCTGCCGGAAGCGGAAGCCGTTGCGGCCCTCGAGCCGCCGGAGCCGCGCCTGTTTCAGCGCCGGATCGTAATAACTGTTGAGACTGTCGAGGCCCAGCACCTGCTCGCCACGATCGAGGAGCGCCGCTGCAACGAAGGATCCGATGAACCCAGCGACGCCGGTAAGAATAATTTCTGGCATTCCGAACTTAGGCCTTGCGAATATGGGAGCCGGCCAGCCCGGCACGTTTCATGGCGTTGCGTGTATCCAGCACAAGCCGCCCATGCTTCGCAACCATCGAATAGTCAATATCGTCGTGATCGGTGACGATTAGCACCGCATCGGCGCCCGACAGTGACTTTGCTGTGAGCGGAACCGACTTGCGGCCCGTCAAGTTGGCGTGCTCGCGGCTTGGCTTCACCGCCGGGATGAAGGGGTCGTGATAGGAGACCTTGGCGCCGGCCTTTTCCAAGAGCTCGATCAGGATCAAGGCCGGGCTCTCGCGCATGTCGTCCACGTTCTTCTTGTAGGCAAGGCCGAGCATCAGGATGCGCGCGCCTTTGAGCGCCTTGGCGTGGCCCTGGCTCAGTTCCTCGCCTAGCCGCGCGACGACGTAGCGCGGCATGGCGGTGTTGATCTCGCCCGCCAGCTCGATGAAGCGGGTGTTGATGCCGAATTCACGCGCCTTCCAGGTGAGATAGAAGGGATCGATCGGGATGCAGTGCCCGCCAAGGCCCGGACCCGGATAGAACGGCATGAAGCCGAAGGGCTTGGTCTTTGCCGCCTCGATCACTTCCCACACGTCGATGCCCATGGCAGTGCAGATCACCTTCAGCTCGTTCACCAAGGCGATGTTGACGGCGCGGAAGATGTTCTCGGTCAGCTTCACGATCTCCGCGGTTTCGGGCGAGCTCACCGGCACGGTCTTGACGACGACCTGGTCGTAGAGCCTGACGGCGAGGTCGAGCGCGATCTTGCCGTCGCCGCCGACCACCTTCGGAATGTCGTTGGTGCCGAAATTGGCGTTGCCTGGATCCTCGCGCTCCGGCGAGTAGGCCAGCCAGAAATCCTCGGCCGATTTGAGGCCGGTCGCTTCCAGGATCGGCTTCAGCGCTTCGCGCGTGGTGCCGGGATAGGTGCTGGATTCCAGCACCACCAGCTGCCCGCTGCGCAGGCGCGGCGCGATCTCCTCGCCGGTCTTGACGATGAATTGCAGATCGGGCTCGCGATATTTCGTGAGCGGCGTCGGCACGCAGATGATGATCGCGTCCATCTGTTTCAGGCGGTCGAAATCGTCGGTCGCATCGAACCCGCCGCCGGCGCGGGCGGCCGCGATGCGCTTGTTCGCGATATGCTTGATGTAGCTGCGGCCGGCGTTCAGCGCCGTCACCTTGGGCGTGTCGATGTCGAAGCCGGTGGTCGGAAAGCCCTTCTCCGCGAACAGGCACGCCAGGGGAAGACCGACGTAACCGAGCCCTATGATTCCGATCCGCGCGGTGCGCGCAATGATGGCGCGGCGCAATCCAGACCCGTCAGTCTCATCCTTTCGCATGCGCTTTGTCGAATTTTTCATCGCGTTTCTTGCCTTTATTTGCCTTCGGGTGTGCAAACGAGAATGGTTCGCTCTTTTTACATACAAATGGTTCGGCTATGAACATGAACGACTGTTCATGTGCGCAGAATGATCAGCACTACGAACGACCGCACTTGGGGACGAGAGTGTGATGGCGGACGAAGTTTCTAACAAGCTGCTGAGCGGGCTCAACCGCATCGGCCTGGCGATGCGCAGCGCCGCGTGGGGGGACGCCACCGAATCCGGCCTCACTCCGACGCAAAGCCAGATCCTGGCGTTCATCGCGGCGCGCTCGGCACAGAACCCCCGATCCGGCGATGCGGCCGACGCCCTCGGCATCACTCCGCAGACCGCGAGCGTAGCAATCGCCGCCCTGGTCGCCAAGGGCCTGGTCGCCAAGGTGCCGGACGCCAGCGACCGGCGCGCCTCCGCTCTCAAGCTGACGCGCCAAGGCGAGGTGGCGGCACGGGTCGCGGCGCAATGGCCGGATTTCCTGCTGACCGCCGTTCAGGAGCTCGACCAGCATGAGCGCAAGCTGTTCCTGCGCATCCTGGTCAAGCTGATTCGCCGCCTGCAGAATGACGGCCAGATCGTGCCGCAGCGCCTGTGCGTGACCTGCGTGCACTTCCATCCCAACGCCCATCCGCAGAATCCAGCCGGGGCGCATCATTGCAACTTCGTCGATGCGCCGCTCGGCGATCTCGATCTGCGGCTGGATTGCGGGGATCACCGCACCGCCACGCCCGAGGTTGCGAACGCCGCCTGGACGACGTTTCTGCGCGCCGTGGGCCAAGGGTCCAAGAACTAGCCGTACGCCGGCGCCGTCAGTCGATCCGGTGGCCTTCGCGCACCAGATCGTCGGCGGCCGCCTTGATGCCGGCTGAAAGCCCGGCGATCAGTTCGTCCACCTCGGCCTCGGTCAGCACCAGCGGCGGCGACATGATGTTGAGGTGCGCCAGCGGCCGCACGATCAGGCCGCGCGCCTCGCAATGATTGGAGATGCGCTTGCCGATATTGACGCCGTCGGGCAGGACCGCGCGCGTCGCTTTGTCCGCGACGTATTCCGTGCACATCATGAAATGGCTGCCGCGCACGTCGCCCACCAGCGGCAGATCGCGCAGCGCATTCAATCGCTGCTCGAGATAGGGACCGACCTTGCGGACATGACCGCATATATCGCGCTTTTCCATGATCTCGATGGTCTTGAGGCCGGCGACGCAAGCGACGGGATGGCCCGAATAGGTGAAGCCGTGGGTGAACCAGGCGTCGGGATCGGGCGATGAGATCACCTCGTAGATCCGGTCGCTGAAAATGACCGCGCCCAAAGGCACGTAGCCGGACGAGATGCCCTTGGCCGACACGATGATGTCGGGCTCGATGCCGAACACGTCCTTCGAGGCGAACCACCGGCCGAGCCGGCCGAAGGCCGTCACCACTTCATCGGATACGTAGAGCACGTCGTATTTCTTGCAGACCTCCCAGGTGCGCCGATGATAGCCCGGCGGCGGGACGATGACGCCGCCAGCACCCATGATCGGCTCGGCGAAAAACGCCGCGACATTGTCGGGGCCGATCTCGATGATCTTCCGCTCCAGCTCGTCCACCAGGTGATCGCAGAATTGCGCGACGCTCGTCCCCTCCGGCCGCCGATAGACATAGGGCGCGGAGACGTGATGGATGAAATCCGTCGCATAGTGGAAATGCGGCGAGCGGTCGCTTTCGCGGCCGGTCAGCGACATCGCGAGATAGGTGCTGCCGTGATAGGAGCCGATGCGCGAGATCAGGTGCCGCTTCTCCGGCTTGCCGCGCCGCGCGTTGTAGTAATGGATGAGGCGCACCGCCGTGTCGTTCGCGGCCGAGCCGGAGCAGGTATAGAACACGCGGTTGAGGTCGCCGGGCGCGAGGCTCGCGAGCTTCGCAGCCAATTCGACCGCCGGCGGATTGGTGGTGTCGACGAAGGCGGAATAGAAGCTGAGGCGTCGGATCTGGTCGGCGACGGCTTCCGCCATCTCCTCCTCGCCGAACCCGATCGACATGCACCACAGGCCGCCGATGCCATCGAGATAGCGCTGGCCGCGGGAATCGGTGATGTGGGCGCCTTTAGCGCCGGTGATGACCAGCGAGCCGTCCTGCTTGAAGCTGTCGAAATGGGTGAAGGGATGGACGAAATGCGCCTTGTCGTCACGCCAGATCCGGTCGGTGTCGTAATTCGACACCGTCGCGGTCGCCAAGGCGGTTTGTTCACGCATCACGGACTCTCCATTTCCGTAGCTTGCGAAGCGGAGTGTGACGGGCGGAGCGCGACGGCGAAATAGCCTAGATGGGTCAGCGTCGCTAGCCGCGTTCCTCCTCCCCCAACATGGGGGAGGATTGAGGTGGGGGAAGCGAGCGATGATTATCTGGCACCGAAGCGCGGCTTCCCCCTCCCTGACCTCCCCCAGGGTGGGGGAGGGGATTTTCATTGCGCTGTCTTGGGTGGGAAGGATGCTATCTTGCGAGGCGCGTCAGCGGATCGCCCTCGAAGCCCGGCTCCACCTGCTCCAGGGCCTTGAAGAACAAGGCGAACAATTCCGCCTGCGAGGCGACGCCGAGCTTCGGATAGACGCGCTTCAGATGGTTGCGCGCGGTCTCCGGCGATATCCCCAGCACCCGTGCGATCGCCTTGGCCGAGTTGCCGCGCAGCAGCAGGTGCACCACCTCCCGCTCACGCTCGGTGAGGATGGAAGCGCCGAAATGGCGATAGGCCTGGCTGAGGCTGTCATGCAGCGCCGAGCGGTCGTGAGAGACAGGACTTTGGGCCTCATTCATCCGCCGCACCGCTTCGCGCGCCAGGGGCGCGGCGGCGGCCAGCCAGTCATGATCGCGGCGCGTAAAGCGCGGTCGGCCGCGCCGCCGCGTGATGGAGACATGGGCGGCGCTGTCCGGCCCCAGCGCCGCCAGCAAACCAAGCTCGTCGCCGACATCGAGGTGACGGTAATAGCTGGAGAAATACTCGCTGCGCAGGAACCCTTCCGGCGCCAGCTCGCTCAGGCGAAAGCAGCCCTCCGTCGTTCCGGCCAGGAAGTGGTTGTAGAACGGATCCAGCAGATATGGGCCGTCGTGGTAGGCGGGCGACGGCTCTTCGCCCCCACCGTAGTAAGGCACGCTCGGCGGGGCGTCGCGATGCAGGACCGCGATCAGGACGACGTCGAACTCCAGCACCAGCCGCAGGGCGGAATCCAACGCCTCGGCGGCCAGCGCTGGCGTGGCGGCCGTCAGCGCGCGCGCCGCCGCGTCGTTCCAGGCGGCGAATTGCGGCGCGGCAAGATGAGGGCGCTGGATCATTCTGATTTCCCCGCCGTCCAGGATAGATCGCCGCATGCGCCGCCGTCGCCAAAATTTCGCTTGATTGAGGGGTCCGATTCCCGTAACTGCGGCGGCTGGCGCGCCGGCAGCACGACCCGCGGATCGTCCTTGCGGCGCGCCATTCCGTTCAGAGACAACCCGCCAGACCGCGCTGGCCGCTAATCAAGTCGCCCCCCAGTGCGATCGGCCGGCCGGGTCCCCCCGCATCCAGGCTTCGCAGCAAGGTGCAGGTCCGGAGGTGACGCATGACCCAGAAGTTCTCCTATGGCGGCAACATCCTGATGATCGGCTACGGCTCGGTCGGCCGTTGCACGATGCCGCTGATCGAGAAGCATTTCGGCATGAACACGCTGTCGCGCGTGACGGTGGTCGACGGCCACGATCATCGCGCCGACGCCAAGCGCTTCATCGACAAGGGCATGAACTATCTGGTCCAGCCGATCGTGCCGGAGAACCTGGAATCGACCCTCGGCAAGTACTGCAAGAAGGGCGACCTCATCCTCAACCTGTCGGTCGAGGTGGATTCGCTCGAAGTCGTCAAATGGTGCCAGAAGAACGGCGTGCTCTATCTCGACACCTGCATCGAGCCGTGGGCCAATTACTACGACAACACCGAGATTCCCGAGGAAGAGCGCACCAACTATTATCTGCGCCACCGGGCGCTGGAAGCGCGCAAGTCGTTCCCGAAAGGCGGGCCCTCCGCCTTGCTGACGCACGGCGCCAATCCCGGCCTCATCACCCATTTCATCAAGCAGGCGGTGCTCGACATCGCGAAATTCACCGGCCGTGACGCCACCAAGCCGACCACGCGCGAGGGCTGGGCCAAACTGATGCAGGCGACCGGCACCAAAGTCATCCATGTCGCCGAGCACGATCTGCAGGTGACCAACGTGCCCAAGCGCCCCGGCGAATTCTGCAACACCTGGTCGATCCCCGGCTTTGTCGGCGAGGGCTGCCAGCCGGCGGAACTGGGCTGGGGCACCCACGAGAAGCGCCTGCCGGACAACGGCGTGGAACACAAGGTCGGCTGCAAGGCCGCGATCTATCTGCGCCAGCCGGGCTGCATCACCGAGGTCAGGTCCTGGACGCCCAAGGGCGGGCCGATGATCGGCTTCCTCATCACCCACGGTGAATCCATCACGACCGCGGACTACTTCACGGTGCGCGACGGCGCCGGCAAGGCCGTGTTCCGGCCGACCTGTCACTATGCCTATCATCCGTGCGACGACGCGGTCCTGTCGGTGCGCGAATTCCAGATGAAGAATTTCGAGATGCAGCCGAAGACCCGGCCGCTGAACGAAGAGATCGTCGATGGCATCGACGAGCTGGGGGCGCTGTTGATGGGCGATTTCGGCTCGTACTGGTACGGCTCGCAGCTCTCGATCCAGGAAGCGCGCGAGCTGCTCGGCCCGGACTACAACGCGACCTCGATCCAGATCGCCTCGCCCGTACTCGCCGGCGCGATGTGGCTGATCCAGCATCCCGACCGCGGGCTGGTGGAGCCGGAAGATCTCGACCACGATTTCGTGCTCGATGTCTGCCGACCCTATCTCGGCCCGGTCGTCGGCGTGCGCTCCGACTGGTCACCGCTCCAGGACCGCAACGTGCTGTTCCCCGAACCCAACCTCGACACCAGCGATCCCTGGCAGTTCGAGAATTTCCGGGTGCGGCGCTAACTGCCTCCTTCCACCTGTCATCCCGGCCGAGCGCAGCGAGAGCCAGGACCCATGCCGTCTGTCAGCGACATGGAGCTACCGCATGTTGGAGTGGACGGCCCCCGACGGCATCGGTGTGCCAGAATGAGGCTGTTGAGGTCTCAAGCGAGGGAGCCGTCCATAGGTGAGGGTCCCGGATCACGCCGCTACGCGGCTGTCCGGGATGACAGCCTTATGGGCTAGGGCCACTCGATCCTTTGCAGCGCGAACAAGGGCACGGGGCCGAAGCTGACGGTGCGGTTCTGCAGCGAGAGGCCGATGGTGGCCTGAGGCTTGCCGTTCGGGCCCGGCTTCTCAAGCGCCTTGACGGTGGCGCGGGCGGCGAGCGCGCGGTCGGGCGGAATGAGCCCGTCTTGGATCAGGATCTCGACCGCCTGGCCGAGGCCCGTGCTGGTGACTGTTCCCGCGCCTTCGGGCTGCAGATCGGGATCGAGCGCCAGGGTGGCATTGCCGGTCAGGCCCAGCGGCCCCTGCGCGAAGGCGAAGCGCTCCAGCTCCAATACGCCGCCAATATCACGCCAGCCCGCCAGCGCGCTCCTGAGCGGGGCGAGCGGCATCGGCCCCTTGATGGTGGCGTCGAACGCCAGCATCGACACCGAATCCTCCGTCAGCAGCCGCGTACCGGCCGGCAGCGCCATGTTGCGGACCTCGAGCGACATGCGGCCGAGCGGCATCGTGTAGTCCACGGGCGGGATCGCGGGCCGGTCCAACGCGACAGTCGCCGCGCCGCTTGCCAGCGCGGTGCCATCCGGCAGCGCGAGATCCGGCTGCTGCAGCGCCACGCTGAATCCGCGGAACGCGCCGCTGTCCTGCAGATCGACGGTGCCGGCGAGGGCGGTGGCGGCAAGGTTCCACTCGGATGAATCCTCCAGCGATCGCAGGCTGCTTTCGTGCGGGCTGTCCGACTTGACGTCGATCCGATGCAGGTTCCACGGCGCCATTTCGGCCTCGAGCACCGATGTCTTCCAGAGGATGATCGCACGCGGATCGCGAAAGCGGACCGTGACGTCTCGAAAAGTGGCGGCGAAGCGAAAGGGGAAGCCGCTGATGCCATCCCATTTGAACGAGACACTGTTGCCAAACTGGTCCTGCTGCAAGACCCAGGCCTCGAGACCGACCCGTAATTGCTGGGCGACAATGACCCAATAGGCGCAGTAGCTGCCGATCAGCGCCACCAGCAGCCCCACCGCCCCGATCAGCCCGAGACTCCGCTTGAGTTTTGAGCGGGGCTGGTATGCGGTCGGATGATTGTGCATGCGGTCCGCGGTTGTTATGGTGCGGCGCACTGCATCGGCCATAAGCCCTGCCAAGTCCAGCGAAATTTCCCGGCATGAGTCCCGATTCCACACGCCCATCCAGCGAGCTGTCCGGGCTTTCCGCGACGCCGCCAGATACGCCGCCTGGGGCGCCTTTCACGGCCGCGCTGGCGCGGGTGGCGCCGGGCGTTTTCGTGCTGCTGTGGGCGACCGGGTTCCTGATCGCCAAGCTCGGCGTGCCCTATGCGCAGCCGACCACCATCCTTGCCATGCGATTCGTGCTGGCGGCGATCATGATGGCGAGCGTGGCGGCCGTGACGCGCGCACCCTGGCCGCGCTCGTGGCGCAAGATCGGCCACATCGCGATCATCGGCGTGCTGCTGCATGCGGTCTATCTCGGCGGTTGCTACATCGCGATCTATGGCGGCATGCCGGCCGGCATGGCGGCGCTGATCGCCGGGTTCCAGCCGATCCTGACCGCGACCCTGGCAGGACCGGTGCTGGGCGAACGCACGCGGCCGCTGCAATGGATCGGCATCGCCATCGGCTTCGTCGGCCTGATGATGGTGCTGTGGGAGCGGATCGTGATCGATCTCAGCCATCCCGCCGCCTTGCTGTTCGCCGTCCTGTCGCTGCTCGGCATCACGTCGGCGACGATCTATCAGAAGCGCTTCTGCCCCAGCTTCGACCTGCGCACCGGCACCGCGATTCAATATTTCGCGGCCTCGCTGGTCATGGTGCCGCTGACCTTGATCATCGGCATCGGTA
>DASYRS010000270.1:0-11204 GCA_036004205.1 Dongiaceae bacterium | reverse complement strand
ACTGGATGCCGGCGTCGGTCAGCACCTTGCCGAGCTCCGCGATGATCTGGTCGGCAAGGTCGGTCCCCTGCTCGCGCAGGAAGCTCAGGCGCTGCACGATCGAGGCGTAGGCTTCCGGATAGACCTGCGCGAAGGCGAGGTTCTCGAGCTGGTCCTTGATCTCGTGCATGCCCATGCGCTCGGCCAGCGGGGCATAGATCTCCAGCGTCTCGAGCGCGATGCGCCGGCGCTTCTCCGGATCCTTGATGTAGTGGATGGTCTGCATGTTGTGCAGCCGGTCCGCCAGCTTCACCAGCAGCACCCGGATATCGTTCGACATCGCCAGCACCAGCTTGCGGAAATTCTCCGCGTGCTTGGTGTGGTCGGACTGCAGCTCCAGGCGCGACAGCGTGGTCACGCCGTCGACCAGCTGCCCGATCTCCTTGCCGAACATCTTTTCGATCTGGCCGAGGGTCGCCTCGGTATCCTCGACCGTGTCGTGCAGCAGCCCGGTGATGATGGAGGCGGCATCCAGCTTCAGGCGCGTCAAGATCTCCGCGACGCCGAGCGGGTGGGAGAAATAGGGATCGCCCGACGCCCGCGACTGCGAGCCATGGGCCTTCATGGAAAAAACATAGGCGCGGTTGAGCAGGTCCTCATCCGCGCCTGGATCGTACGCCTTCACACGTTCGACCAGTTCAAACTGCCTAATCATGGACTGAGCTGATCGATGTTGTGGCCGCATGGTTGGGTCGCGTCACGCTTGGTTCCGTGCCTCGCTCGCAGTCCCGCCGATGGCCCTGTCCATAACTCCGAACCCCGCGTTTCGGGGTACCCGCCTATTCCTCGTCGGCGATCGCCGCGTCCTCGAACTCGCCGTCGATCGAGAGGTCGGAGTCCTCCGCCTCTTCCTTGCTGATCTGGGCCTGCTGCATCTCGGCCAGCAGGTCGCCGGCACCGGCGCCGAAACCAGCACCCTCTTCCTCCGGCTCGTCGGTCTCGACCTGCCGCTGCAAGCCCTTCACCAAGCTGTCCGCCAGCTGGTCCAGGCTGACCGTGGCGTCCGCGATCTCGCGCAGCGCAACGACCGGATTCTTGTCATTGTCGCGCTCGACGGTGAGCTGGCTGCCGGCCGAAACCTCGCGCGCCCGCTGGGCGGCAAGCATCACAAGCTGGAACCGGTTCGGCACCTGCAGGACGCAATCTTCGACGGTAACGCGTGCCATTCTTCAAGTCTCTCCAGGAATTGGGCTAATCGATTGTAGTTAGCCTACTATTGCACCGCGTTCAAGCACCGGGACCCTCATGGGCGCCCGGCGTTTCCTGCAGGGGCCGGGTGACCTGGTCGTGCGGCAGCCGGGCGATCAGGTCGGAAATCCGCTCTCCCGTCGCCGGATGGCGCCAGTCCGGCGCCAGATCCGCCAGCGGCAGCAGGACAAAGGCCCGTTCCGCCATGCGGGGATGGGGGACAATCGGTGGATTGGGCCCGTTAAGGATCATTTTCCCAAAGGCGATAATATCCAGGTCGATCGAACGGGCTTCGTTCCGTTCAACTCTTTGTCTACCTAATTCTGCTTCAATGGCGTGCAGGGCGGCCAGGACTTCCCGGGGAGACAGAGCGGTTGCGGCACGCACCACCCCGTTTACGTACCAGGGCTGGTCGGAGACCGGAACCGGCGCGGATTCATACCAGGGTGAGCGCGCGAGCACCCGGAGCCCGGCCGCCGGGAATAGAGTCAGGACATGCTCCAAAGTGGTTTTGGGCGGTCCGAACCGGGGATGGGCAAGATTTGCACCTAACCCAATGTATAGATCGTCAAGCATTGGTCAGTTCGGTCATAAATTGTGTCGGTACGTCCTGCGGTAGTTCCAGCTTGGGGAATTTGAGAAGGCCTGAACCGCCGCAGGCCATCCACCATATTCCGACGCCACGAACCAACGTGGCTTTGCGCAATCACTGATTATGCGAGGGCACCATCCATGTTTAACCGATTTTACCCTAATGAGCGCGTGGCTTTGTTTATCGACGGGGCCAATCTGCACGCGGCCGCCCGGTCGCTCGGCTTCGACATCGACTACAAGCGGCTGTTGAAGCACTTCCAGGAACAGTGCCACCTGATCCGGGCCTTTTACTACACCGCCCTGGTTGAGGATCAGGAGTATTCGCCGCTGCGCCCGCTGGTCGACTGGCTGGACTATAACGGCTTCACCATGGTGACCAAGCCGACCAAGGAATACACCGATTCCATGGGCCGGCGGAAAATCAAAGGCAACATGGATATCGAGCTGGCCATCGATGTGCTGGAGATGGCCTCGCACCTCAACCACGTCGTGCTGTTCTCCGGCGACGGCGATTTCCGCCGCCTGGTCGAGGCGGTGCAGCGCAAGGGCGTGCGCGTCTCGGTCGTCAGCACCATCCGCTCCTCCCCGCCCATGGTGGCGGACGAACTGCGGCGCCAGGCCGACAATTTCATCGAGCTGGACGAGCTGTCCTCTCTGATCGCGCGCCAGCATGCCAACGGCCAGCGCGGCCACCACGGCAGCCCGCAGCACTCGACCCCGCAGGAAACCACCGAACCGTCCGAAGCCGACGCTTCCTGAATTTTCACGCCATGCGCTAAGTTGGGCGCATGATTCTGCCCGATCGCGATTGCCCGCTCTGCCCGCGGCTGGTCGAGTTTCGCCATGCCGCGCGGGCGAAGTTCCCCGACTGGCACAACGCCCCCGTCCCGCCCTTCGGGCCGGATCGGGCATGCCTGCTGATCGTCGGCCTCGCGCCGGGCCTGCAAGGCGCGAACCGCACCGGCCGGCCCTTCACCGGCGATTATGCCGGCAACCTGCTCTATGCGACCTTGAAGGAGTTCGGCCTGGCGCGCGGTGAATACGAGCAGCGGCCGGACGACACCCTGCAGCTCATCGGCTGCCGCATTTCCAACGCCGTCAAATGCGTGCCGCCGGAGAACAAGCCGACGCCGGAGGAGATCCGCATCTGCAACCGCTTCCTAGCCGAGGAGCTGGCGTCATTGCCGAAGCTGAAGGTCGTGCTGGCGCTGGGCTCGATCGCGCACGACGCCGTGCTGGTCGGCATGGGCCAGCGCAAATCCAGCGCCAAGTTCGCCCACGGCGCCCGGCACGGGTTGCCGCGCGGTCTGACCCTGTTCGACAGCTATCATTGCTCGCGGTACAACACCAACACCGGCCGCCTGACGCCGGAGATGTTCCGGGATGTCGTCGGCAAAGCGGCGGCGGCTTCTGAATAGACGCACGGATATTGCCTCCGCTCCGATGTCGTGCGCTATCCGAAGCGCTGCCGACCTGGGTCAAGCCGTGAGATCGGATGAGCGGCGTAGTGCCAATGCACGGCCTCCAGCCGAGACGCCGAGCGCGACGACGATCAGACCGGCTGCTACTACGAATGTGACCCGCATACCGATCGCGACTTCTTCGGGATGCGCCGCTGTGATGTCGGTCGTCGCCGATGCGAACGCGAACACCGCCCCCATCACCGCAGCGCCGGTGATGCCGCCGAGGTTGCGCGACAGGTTGAGCAAGCCGGAAACGACTCCCCGCCGGTCGGGGTGGACGTCCATCATGACGGTCGTGTTGTTGGCTGCCTGGAACAGCTGATAGCCCGGAGCCAGGACGGCGAGGGCGGCAACGTAGCCCGCAATGCCGAACATTTCCGGCAGCACGGACAGGGCCAACGAACCGGCTGCCATTGCGACGAGCCCAGCGATGCCGATGAACGACGCGCCCAAACGATCGACAATCCGGCCAGCGGGGATACCGCTGAGTGCGGAGAAGATGGGGCCGCTCGACATGACGAGCCCGACGGAAGCAGGGTCGAGCCCGAGCGCACGCGAGAGATAGAACGGCCCGACCACAAGTGTCGCCATCGCCACAGTCAGGACCAGCACGCTCGTGGCGAGGCCCGTGCTCAGCACCGGATCGCGGAACATCTCCAGTCGGATCAGAGGTGAGGCTGACTTCGCCTCCACGAGCACGAAGAGGCCGACTCCGAGTACCGCAGCCAATAGCAGCGCCAGGTTGAGGGGGCCGAAGTTGCCGCGCCCGATCGTCACGGCGAGCGCGTATGCCGCGAGAGTCAGGGCGAGGAGCAGCGTGCCCATGCCGTCGAAACCGGCCCGGTCAGGTTTCGACCGAGACTGACCAGCGGGCAGGTAACGATGGGCGAGAACAAGAGCGAGAATCCCGAGTGGTATGTTGGCGAGAAAGATTGCCCGCCAGCCGAACCCGGAGATCAGAACGCCGCCGAGCGACGGCCCGAGCGCGGTGCCGATCGCGGACATCGTTCCGAGCAACCCCATGGCGCGGCCGGTCCTCGCCTTCGGGACCGTCTCTCCGACCAGCGCCATGGTGAGCGCCATCATGACGGCCGCGCCGAGGCCCTGCGCCACCCGGGCGGCGATCAGCAGCCAGAGCGTCGGCGCGACTCCGCACAGGATGGAGGCCGCGGTGAACAGCAGGAGCCCGGCCAGCAGCAGGCGTCGGCGGCCGACGATATCGCCGAGCCGCCCGACGCTGACGATCAAGGTGGTGATGGCGAGGAGATAGGCGAGGACGATGCACTGGACCTGCTGGAAGGAGGCGCCGAACGCATGTGCCAGCGTCGGCAGGGCCACGTTCGCAATGCTGGTCCCGAGCGAGGACAGCAGCATGGACAGCGAGAGGCTGGCGAGCGCCCACCGATCCGAAGGTGCGCCGCCACCGGCGACCGGCTCAATGCGTTCTGCGGGGATTGGCTTCAAATTGCGCTCCATTCTCTCGGCGACTCCCCAAGCGGGGTCATCAAGAACCTAGGCCTCCGTGTCACATGGCGGTAGACGCACGATCTGCACTGTATTCGTGCGTTTGACGCCATGTCGCGATCTGCTACGGTCGGCGCGATGTCGCGACCCGACCTCAACCTGCTGGTCACGCTGGACGTGCTGCTCGCGGAAGGCAGCGTTGCGCGCGCGGCCCGGCGCCTGCGCCTCAGCCCGTCGGCGATGAGCCGGGCCCTGGCGCGCCTGCGCGAAACAACGGGCGACCCGCTGCTGGTCCGAGCCGGCCGCGACCTGGTGCCGACGCCCCGCGCCCTTGAGCTTCGCGCGCAAGTCAGCCAGCTCGTGCACGACAGCGAAGCGGTCCTGCGCCCCGCCGAGAAGCTCGATCTCAAGCGGCTGGTCCGCACCTTCACGCTGCGCAGCAGCGACGGCTTCGTCGAGAACTTCGGACCGGCCTTGATCGCGCGCGTCGGCAGGGAGGCGCCCGGCGTGCGGCTGATCTTCGTGCCAAAGACGACCAAGGACAGCGCCCCGCTGCGCGACGGCACCGTCGATCTGGATACCGGCGTGGTGGGGGCTTCAACCGGCCCCGAAGTGCGGGCGCAGGCCCTGTTCCGCGATCGGTTCGTCGGTGTCGTGCGAACGCGGCACCCGCTGAGCCGGGGCAAGGTCACGCCGGCCCGCTATGCGGCCGCCCGGCACATCCTGGTTTCGCGGCGGGGTCTCGACAAAGGGCCGGTCGACAAGGCCCTGGAGCCGCTCGGGCTGGAACGGGAGATCGTCACCGTTGTCGGCGGCTTCTCGGAAGCGCTCGCGCTCGCGCGCGCATCCGACCTGATCGCCACGGTTCCCGAACGGCACACCGGAAACCTGCGCGCCGGCATGCACAGCTTCGCACTTCCGCTCGCCATCCCGGAGATCACGATTTCACTACTTTGGCACCCGCGCCTGGATGCCGATCCCGCGCATCGCTGGCTGCGCGGCTGTGTTCGGGACGTCTGCGCGAAGTAGCGATCAGGCCGACGGCGCCCTGATACTGGAACAGGGTTCGTGCGACCGGCTATGCGCCGCGCTCTTGTGCCCGCGCCAACGCCGCGCGCATCGCCGCTTCGCTCCAGCGCGCGACGATCTTTTCCCTAAGGTCGACGCCAAGCGTGCCGTAGAAATGCTGCGCGCCGAGATTGGAGGGCTCGATCTCCCATCGGCACGTCATGCTGCCGGCCAGCGCCAGCTGCGCGATCCGCAGCATCAGGCGCGTCCCTGCCCCGCTTCCTCGTGCCCGCGCGCGGACGAAGACATCGTCGATCCGCATGACATCGCCGCCGGTCCAGATGGCAAAGTCGATCGTGTAGCTGACGAAGCCAATCAGCCCATCGTCGTCTTCCGCAACCAGCGCACGCAGGCGCGGCGCACTTCCCGAAAGGGCGGCAGCCAATTGCGCGACGCTGAAAGCAAGGGTACCGGTATGGCTCTCATAGGCGACGAGCTCGTGGATCATGCGCTCGATCTCGGCCGCATCGGCGGCCGTGGCATCGCGAATATTCATCCGACCCTCCACGTTCAGAGCGTTGCTATTCCCTGCCCCGATGGCTCATCAGCCGCGACTGCTCGCGCTTCCAGTCGCGTTCCTTCTCCGCCTCGCGCTTGTCGACCTTGCGCTTGCCCTTGGCGAGGCCGAGCTGGACCTTGGCGATGCCGCGGTCGTTGAAATAGATCGACAGCGGAATGACCGTGATGCCGGCGCGCTGGGTCGCGCCCATCAGCTTGTTGATCTCGCGCTTGCGCAGCAGCAGCTTGCGCGCCCGGCGCGGCTGGTGGTTGAACTGGTTCGCCGCCGCGTATTCCGGGAAATGGGAGTTATAGAGGAAGAACTCGCCGTTCTTCTCGGCGGCGAAGGCTTCGTTGATGGAGGCCCTTCCCAGGCGCAGCGACTTCACTTCGGAGCCGGTCAGCATCATGCCGGCTTCGATCGTGTCCTCGATCAGGTAGTCGTGGCGCGCCTTGCGGTTCTGCGCCGCGAAGCGCTGCGTCGCCGGATCTCGTGCCATGATGTCATTTGGTCAATTCAGGGGGCCGGTCAGTTCAACAGGCCGGCCTTGGTCAGCGCCGCCCGCACCTTCTGGCGCGAGGCTTCGGCGATCGGCGCCAGCGGCAAACGCAGCTCGTCGGAGGCGCGGCCGAGCAGGTGCACCGCATATTTCACCGGGCCGGGGCTGGTCTCGCAGAACAAGGCGTCGTTGACCGGCATCAGGCGCTCATTGACCTTCATCGCGTGCTTGAGGTCGCCCTCGCGCCAGGCCTTGTGCATCTCCGCGGTCAGCCGCGGCGCGACGTTCGACGTCACCGAGATGCAGCCGACGCCGCCCTGCGCCAGGAACGGCAGCGCCGTGCCATCCTCGCCGGACAGCATGATGAAGTCCTTGTCGATGGCGAGCTTGGTGCGGATCGGCCGCGCCAGGTCGGCGGTCGCGTCCTTGACACCGATGATGCGTGGCAGCTTGGCGAGGCGCGCCATGGTCTCGACAGTCATGTCGACCGCGCTGCGCGGCGGGACGTTGTAGATGAAGATCGGGATGTCGGTCGCATCGTGGATCGCCTTGAAGTGCAGATACTGCCCTTCCGGCGTCGGCTTGTTGTAATAGGGCAGCACGATGAGGGCGGCGTCCGCGCCGGCCTTCTGCGCATGCTTGGTGAGGTCGATGGCTTCGTCGGTGGAATTGGAGCCGGTACCGGCGATCACCGGCACGCGCCGCCGCGCGGCCTCGATACAGAGCTCCACCACCCGCTTGTGCTCGTCATGGCTCAAGGTCGGCGATTCGCCGGTGGTGCCGACCGGCACCAGGCCGTCGATCCCTTCGTCGATCTGCCATTCGACAAAACGCTGGAACCCCTGCTCGTCGACCGCGCCGTTCTTGAAGGGCGTGATCAGTGCGGTATTCGACCCCTGAAACTTGACCATCTTGCCCTTCCTTCCACCGGACTGTGACGCCGCGCACGGACGGGGACAATTGCCATGTCGGCCGGTGGCTTTCAAGCTGCTGTTAAGGCTTTCTTTGCCACAATCGGCCGGCCGGCCGAATTGCTCGGTCCGCACGCCATGGTTAATATGATGAGTAGAGTGGCATATGAGGGTCAACGTGCGGCGATTCTTGGGGATTTTGGCGGTCGTGCTGGGAGCGGCCGCGTTTGTCATTGGCCAGAATCAAGCCATCGCCGATTCGAGCGGCCTCAGCAGCCGCGACCTCACGATCTATAAGCAGGCCTTCGCCCAGGTCAAAAAGGACCGCTGGAAGGAGGCGCGCCGCCTTGCCGAGACGGCCAAGGATCCGCTGCCGGCCAAGGTCATCCAGTGGCTGGACCTGACCCGGCCGGGACCGGGGCGCGACTTCAAGGAGATGAGCGACTTCCTGAGGGCCAATCCGGACTGGCCGCTGCGCTATACCCTGACCCAGCAGGCCGAGCGCGCCATGCCGGAATATCTGAAGCCGCAGGACGTCCTGAAATGGTTCGGCGAGCGCGAGCCCTCGACCGCCGAGGGCGCGGTCAAGCTGGCCGGCGCGCTGATCGCCACCCGCCAGGAGAAACGCGCGGAGCAGATCATCCAGAGCGCCTGGATCGAGCTCGATTTCGCCAAGGACGACGAGCAGGTGTTCCTGCAGCGTTTCGGCCACCTGCTGCATTCGGCGCAGCATTGGGCGCGCCTCGACCGGCTGCTGTGGGACGGCGCGCGCGACCAGGCGCAGCGCATGCTGCCCAAGGTCGATGCCGGCCAGCAGGCCCTGGCCAAGGCGCGCATCAAGCTGGCGGACCAGTCCAAGGACGCCGAGGCGTCCGTGGCCGCGGTCCCCCAGGAGCTGCGCAAGGATCCCGGCCTGATCTTCGAGCGTGCGCGCCTGCTCCGCCGCAAGGAGCGATTCAACGAGGCGGCCGCCTTGCTCGACCCGCCGCCGCAAGGTGCGCTGCGGCCGGAATTGATGTGGGCGGAGCTGAAAAAAGCGTGCCGCGGCTCGCTCGACGAGGGCAACGTCTCGGCCGCCTATCGGCTGGCGGCGGCGCACGGCACCGCCAATGGCGAGACCTTCGCCGAGGGCGAGTTCCTGGCCGGCTGGATCGCCCTGCGCTTCCTCGAGGATGCGCCGACCGCGATGAAGCATTTCACCGCGCTCTATGCCGGCACCACCTCGATCATCTCGCAGTCGCGCGGCGCCTATTGGGCCGGCCGGGCGGCGGAGCAGATGGGCGACGTGGCCAAGGCGCAGGATTGGTACAAGGCCGCTGCCAAGGGGATGACCAGCTTCTACGGGCAGCTGGCGGCCGAGCACCTCAATGACGGGCGGCAATTGCGCCTCTCCGGAACCGCCAAGCCGACCGCCAAGGAAAAGGCCCTGTTCGACAAGCGTGAGCTGGTGCGGGTGGTCCACATGCTGACCGCGCTCGGCGAGGGCGATCGCACGCGCTTGTTCCTCAGCAAGCTGATGGAGCAGAGTTCCCGGCCGGCGGAATACCAGCTGATCGCCGCTCTCGGCGTCGAGATCAACCGCAAGGACTTCGCCGTCGCCGTCGCCAAGGAAGCGCGCACCCGCGGGACCGAGATGATCGACTACCTCTATCCGGTCATCAAGCTGCCGGGCGGCAAGGAGCCGGAGCCCGCCCTGGTGCTCGGCATCATCCGCCAGGAAAGCGCGTTCGAAGTCGGCGCGATGTCCGATGCCGGCGCGCGCGGCCTGATGCAATTGCTGCCCGGGACCGCCAAGGGCGTCGCGAAACAGGCCGGCATCAAATATGCCGCCAAGCGCCTGTCCACAGACCCGTCCTACAACATCACGCTCGGCCGGGCCTATCTCGACGAACTGCTCAGCCGGTTCGGGGGCTCTTACGTCCTGACCGCCGCCGCCTATAATGCCGGGCCCAACCGGGTGCGGGATTGGATCTCGACCTATGGCGATCCGCGCCAGCGTTCGATCGATGTCATTGACTGGATCGAATCCATACCGTTCGATGAGACCCGGAACTACGTGATGCGCATTATTGAAAACACCCAGGTCTATCGCGCGCGGCTCAACGACGACGTGGCGAACCTGCGGATAGCACAGGATCTTGGCATTGCTCACAAATACTGAGGCCTCCGGGGCCGATGCTCGTTCATCGCTCCCGGTCCTGGCCGATATCGAGGCAGCGGCCAAAAGGCTCGCCGGCCATGCGCAACGCACGCCGCTCTTGAGCTTCGCCGAACTCGACCGGCGCCTCGGCACCCGCGCGTTCATCAAGCCGGAATGCCTGCAGGTGACCGGCTCCTTCAAGTTCCGCGGTGCCTACAACAAGATCAAGTCGGCGCTGGGAGGCGGCGGGAAAATTCCCGGCGTCGTCGCCTTCTCCTCGGGCAACCATGCGCAAGGCGTCGCGGCGGCGGCGGCCCAGCTCGGCGTCGCCGCCATCATCGTGATGCCGCAGGACGCGCCGCGCATCAAGATCGAGAACACAAAAGCCCTCGGCGCCGAGGTGAAGCTCTACGACCGCTACAAGGAGGACCGCGAGGCGATCGCGCGGTCGATCGCGCGCGACAAGGGCTACCTGGTCGTGCCGCCGTACGACGATCCCGCCATCATCGCCGGCCAGGGCACCATCGGGCTCGAGATCGCCGAGGATTTCGCGCGCATGGGCATCGCGCCCGACGTGGTGCTGGCGCCGTGCAGCGGCGGCGGCCTCATCTCCGGCATCGCGACCGCGATCAAGACCCGCTATCCGGAAGCCCGCGTCTATGCCTGCGAGCCGGCGCGCTTCGACGACACCGCGCGCTCGCTGGCGGCCGGCAAGCGGCTGGAGAATGCGGGCAACGAGCGGTCGATCTGCGATGCCCTGCTGTCCAAGTCGCCGGGCGAGATCACCTTCGCCATCAACCGCACGCTGCTGTCGGGCGGCCTCACCGCCACCGACGAGGAAGCCCTCGCCGCCGTCGCGTTCGCCGCGCGCCGGATGAAGCTGGTGGTGGAACCCGGTGGTGCCATCGCCCTCGCCGCCGCCCTGCAAGGGCGCGCGCCGAAACCCGCCAAGAACATCGCCATCGTCTGCTCCGGCGGAAATATCGACGACGAGATGCTGCGGAAGGCATTGGAAGGCGCGGGCTGAGCGCGCTCCGATGGAGCGCACGTTGCCGCATAGGCCCCGGCCAAGGCCGGGGTGACAATAGGAGAGAGGACTACCTGATCGCCGCGAGGCGGTCCGCGAGCGGTTTGGCGTCGCCGTTCGTCAGCGGCTTGGTCTCGTTCGCGGGGGTCGGTGCCGGCAAGGCGACCTGCGCGCCCGCGGGGGCTTCCAGGCGCTTGCACATGCCCTCGAGCTGAGCGCCCTGCTCGATCGCCAAGGTCTTGTGCAGCACGTCGCCGGTGACCTTCGCGGTCTTTTCCAGAACGACCGAATCCGCCTTGATCTGGCCTTTCA
>DASYRS010000269.1:0-5196 GCA_036004205.1 Dongiaceae bacterium | reverse complement strand
CCTTGATGGCGAGGTTGTTCGATTCGGTCGCGCCGGAGGTGAAGATGATCTCCTTCTCGTCCGCGCCGATGATGGCGCCGACCTGGGCGCGCGCCTTCTCCACCGCCTTCTCGGCTTCCCAGCCATAGGCGTGATTGCGCGAATGCGGGTTGCCGAAATGGGTGGTGAAATAAGGCAGCATCGCCTCCACCACGCGCGGATCGGTCGGCGTCGTCGCCTGGTAGTCGAGATAGATCGGCGTCTTCGGACGGTTCTGGCCGTCGGTCGCGATCTTCATTTCCTGCAATGAACTCATCTCGCTCGCACCCTTACATCAGGCTGCCGGCTGCATGTCCGGCAACGTATGAACCTTCCGGCCGGCAAGATCGGCCAGCCGCGCCACAAGTCCGTCGATTTCCGCCTCGCTGTTCCACCAGCCGAGGCTGACGCGAATCGCGGACCGGGCAATCTCTTCGCCGTATCCCATCGCGAGAGCGACCGGACTTGGCCGCACCTTGCCGGAGGAGCAGGCCGATCCGGCGCTGATCGCGTAGCCCGCCAGATCGAGTGCCATCACGAGCGTCTCGCTCGACTTGCCGGCAACCGCGACGCACGAGGTGTTCGGCAGCCGCGGCGCCTCCGCACCCAGGATCGCGACGCCGAATTCGGCGAGCTTCGCTTCCAGCCGATCGCGCAACGCCGCAAGCCTCGCCACATGAGCGCTGGCCTGCGCTTCCTCCGCCGCCGCGCCGAATGCGGCGATGGCGGGGACATTCTCCGTGCCGGCGCGGCGAAACTTCTCCTGGCCGCCGCCGACCAGGATCGGCCGGATCGCCAAGTCGCCCTTCAGCACCAGAGCGCCGGCGCCGAGCACGCCGCCCATCTTGTGGGCCGACAGACTCAACAGATCAGCACCCAGATCGCTCACATCAAGAGCAATGCGGCCCGGAGCCTGCGATGCGTCGCAATGCAGCACTCCGCCGGCCGCATGGACCAGATCGGCCGCCGCGCGCACCGGCTGGATCACGCCGGTCTCATTGTTCGCCAGCATGATCGAGACAAAAGCCGGCCGGCCCGCATCGCGCAGCGCCGCCGCAAGATCGCCGAGATCGACCTGGCCGTTGCGCTGCACCCGCAGGATGCGCGCGCCCGCCATCTCGGCCGGCTTCAGCACCGAATCGTGCTCGATGCCGGAGACGATCAGCGGCCGCTCGCCACGGCTGGCCAAGGCAAGATTGTTGGCCTCGGTCCCGCCGGCGACGAAGATCACATCTTCCGCTTTCGCACCGACCAGGCGCGCGACCTGGACACGGGCGTGGTCGACCAGCGCACGCGCGGCGCGGCCGAAGCCATGGACCGACGACGGATTGCCCATCGTCCACAGCGCCGCTTCCATCGCCGTCTGCGCGCTGGCACAGGGCGGCGTGGTCGCGTTGGCATCCATGTAGACCGCGTTTTTCATCACAGTCGCTTCAAGGCCGCGTTTACTCGGCCGCGACCGTGGTACGCACCGGATCGTTGCCCGAATCGTTCACTGGGGCCGGCGGCGTCGCGCCATCCCCTGCTAGCGGCTCGCCGAGCTGCGACTTGCCGAGGATGCGCCGATTGACGACATCCGCGAGCGAAACCGAGCTCAGGAACAAATGGATCTGGTGCGTCAACTCTTCCCACAGATCGTGGGTCAGGCAACGGCTCTTGTCGCTCTGGCATCCGCTGCCGGTATTCGGCTTGCAGCGGGTCGCGCGGATCGGCTCGTCGACCGCCATGATCGCGTCGGAGATGGGTGTATCCTCCGCGCTGCGCGCCAGCAGATAACCGCCGCCGGGCCCGCGCACGCTCTTCACCAGGCCGTTGCGCCGTAGCTTGGCGAACAACTGCTCCAGATAGGAGAGCGAGATTTCCTGCCGCTGCGAAATGTCCGCCAAGGCCACCGGGCGACCATTGCTGTGCGACGCCAGGTCAACCAGCGCCATAACCGCATAACGTCCTTTGGTGCTCAATCTCACGACCAACCTCCATCACTTACGGACCGGTTCCGGCGGCTATTCCGCCGCGAAGTCGGACCGTCTCGCTTCACCTGTCCCGGACTCGACAACCGCATCGGACCCGTTGTCCGAGGCGGCCTTAACCACCTTGCCGTTCAACTCGCCCTCCAGCAGGGCGATCCGCCCCTGCAGCCGGGCGACCTGCTCCATCAGCCCTTCGATCGCGCGGGTGACCGGGTCCGGCAACCCGCCGTTCGGCAGGCCATAAGCCGTAAAATCGCCCGCATCGGCGCCGCGCGGCGCGGCGACCTTCGCCGGAATGCCGACCATCAGCGCGCCGGCGGGCACGTCGGTCACCACCACCGCATTCGCGCCGACCTTGGCACCGTGGCCGACCGTGATGGCGCCCAGGATCTGCGCACCGGCCCCGACGATCACGCGGTCGCGCAGCGTCGGGTGGCGCTTCTGGTTGACCTGGGCCGCCGAGTTAACAGACGGCGAGGTCCCGCCCAGGGTGATGTCCTGGTACATGGTGACATCGTCTCCGATCTCCGCGGTCTCGCCGATCACCACCCCCATTCCGTGGTCGATGAACAGGCGGCGACCAATGGTCGCGCCGGGGTGGATTTCGATGCCGGTCAGCCAACGTGCAGCCTGGGAAACCATGCGCGCCAGCACCCGCCAGCCACCCCGATAAAGGGCGTGGGACAGGCGGTGGGCCAGGACGGCGTGGAAGCCAGGATAGGTTAACGCCACCTCCAGCCGCGAGCGGGCGGCCGGGTCGCGGGCGATAATCGAATCGATGTCCTCAGCGAAATGCTTGAAATTCATGATGGCCATCGTGTTTACTACCGCCCCGCTGCCCCTTAATTGACTAACCCAGTCAACTTTAGCGGCACTGGTCGCGGCAAAGAACGCTCTCGCAGTCGATATAGTATGTCCCACTACCTCAGTCAAGTTTATGCCCGGCAATTCCCTGCTCGGGCGTGTAAAATAACCATGTGCCGTTATCGGATAAGCGGTCTTTCCGGGGTGCCTTTCCATGCCTGAAGTCATCATGAACGGGCCGGAAGGCCGGCTGGAAGGGCGCTACAACCAGAACGCGGAGCCCAATTCTCCGATCGCCTTGTTGCTGCATCCGCACCCGCAGCATGGCGGGACCATGAATAACAAGGTGGTCTACCAGCTCTATCAGTGCTTCCAGCGCAAGGGCTTCTCGGTTCTGCGGTTCAATTTCCGCGGAGTCGGCCGCTCCCAGGGCAAGTTCGACCGTGGCGAAGGGGAACTGAGCGACGCGGCGGCGGCCCTCGACTGGCTGCAGACCTGGAACCCGAACGCCCCGCAATGCTGGATCGCCGGCTTTTCCTTCGGCGCCTGGATCGGCATGCAGCTTCTGATGCGCCGGCCGGAGATCAGCGGCTTCATCTCGGTCTCGCCGCCGGCCAACATCTATGATTTCAGCTTCCTCGCCCCCTGCCCGTCTTCCGGCCTGATGGTCCAGGGCGACCATGACACCGTGGTGCCGCAAGATTCGGTCGCCAAGCTGGTGGCGAAGCTCAGCCACCAGCGTGGGATCAAGATCAATTACCAGATCATCCCCGGCGCGACCCATTTCTATACTGAGCATCTGGATCAGCTCGGCAAGATGGTCGACGATTATCTGACGACCGCGATCCCGGAAACCGCCGCCAAGCTGCGCGCCTCGCGCTAGGCGGTCCCCGCCGATGCGACCAGTGGATGCGGCGTGGACGCCTTGGTGCCGCCGGTGCCGTACGGCCGCGTGATGATCTCCAGGAGATGGCCGTTCGGATCATCCCAATAGACGCCGCGTCCGCCATCCCATTCATTGATCTTGCCGCGCTGTTTACGTGACGGATCAGCCCAGTACGCCAGCCCGCGCTCGCGGATGCGCCCGAAGATCTCGTCGAACTCCAGCTCGGTTACCAGGAATGCATAGTGCTGTGAGGCGATCGCGCCGGACTCCATGAAGTCCAGCGAGGTATCGCCAATCTGGACAATCGCGAAGGGTCCGAGATGGACGGGCGCCGAGAGCCCGAGAATCTCGGCCAGAAAGCGCGCGGACGCGTCATGGTCGCGCGCGGCGACGATGGTGTGATTGAGCCGGACAGCCATGACGGCGGCCCCTTCTCCAGATGCGCTCTCTCATCAGTAATTGGAGCGCACGCATTTGGTTGCAAGGTGACGTGCGATCTATGCGGCGGGGTGATGCCGGCCGCCCGCCATCGGTCTCGGCACACCCGTGGTGCCGGGGAAGCTGAGCGGCAGGCCGCGCAGCGAACGTACGGCCATGAAGGCGAAGGCTTGCGCCTCCAGTGCATCGCCATTCCACCCCACTTCATCGACCGAACGCACCGGGCAGGGCAGCATCGCGCGCAGGGCCTGCATGATCGCCGGGTTGTGGCGGCCGCCGCCGCACACCAGCCATTCGCGCGGCGGCGATGGGAACACGCGCACGGCCTCGGCCGCCGACCACACGGTGAAGGCAACCAAAGTCGCGGCGCCATCGGCCGCGCTGACCCCTGCCAACGCGGCATCGGCCAGCGCCTTGAAATGCTGGCGGTCGAGCGACTTGGGCGCCGGCAGCGCGAAATAGGGATCGGATTTGAGCTTCGCCAGAGCGGAACTCGATGGCCGGCCGCTGGCGGCCAGCGTGCCGTCGACATCGAGGGGCTTGCCGGTGTGGCGCAACGCCCAATCGTCCAGCAGCGCGTTGGCCGGCCCGGTGTCGAAGGCGAGCAGTTCGCCCGCTTCTCCGATCCAGGTGACATTGCCGACGCCGCCGAGATTGAGCACGGCGACCGGCTTTGGCAGCTTCTGCGCGCGCGCCAGGTGATAGACCGGGGCCAGCGGCGCGCCCTGCCCGCCCGCGCCGACGTCGGCGCTGCGGAAATCGTTCACGACGTCGATGCCGGTCAGCTTCGCGAGCAGCGCGCCGTCGCCGATCTGGACGGTCTGGCGCTGTACCGGCGCGTGATGGATGGTCTGGCCGTGAAAGCCCACAACCGCGACGTCCGAAGGCTTGCGCTTCGCTTCGGCCAGCAGCTGCCGCACCGCATCTGCGTGACGCTCCGTCAGTTCGCGCTCGACCGTCGCGACCGGCCCCTTGCCGCCGAAGCAGGATTGCAGCCGTGCGCGGAACGTGCCGTCATAGGCGAGTTCGACGGTGGGCCCGAAATCATCGATCGAGGTGCCATCGGTATGGATCAGCGCG
>DASYRS010000268.1:0-7780 GCA_036004205.1 Dongiaceae bacterium | reverse complement strand
CGATCACCCGAAAGATGCGCGCATGAGCGAGGCCGCGATAACCCGGACCGTCACGCTGACCGACCGCCGGGACCGGCGGTTCGGTTGGCTGATGGCCTCGCCCAGTCTTGGCCTGTTGTTCCTGGTGGTGCTGTTTCCGGTGATCTGGGCGTTCTTCACCAGCCTGCACGACTACACGCTGATCGCTCCCAACTTCGATACCTTCACCGGCACCGGCAACTTCATCAACGCAGTGGAGGATGGCGAGTTTCGTCACTCGCTAGGGCTGACGGCGATGTTCGTGGTCGGCGTGGTGCTGCTGGAGTTCGTGCTCGGCTTCATGGTCGCATTGGCGCTCAACAAGGTCGAGCGTTTCAAGGCGATCTACTATGCCATCCTGCTGTGCCCGCTGCTGATGAACCCGGTGATCGTCGGGCTCATCTGGCGCATGTTCCTGCATCCCAATCTCGGCATCGTGAACTACCTGCTGTCGGTGATCGGCATTGCACCTGTCAACTGGCTCGGCAGCACCAGCGTCGCGATCTGGACCATTATCCTGGTCGATATCTGGCACCAGGTCTCGTTCATGATCGTGCTGCTGCTGGCGGGCCTCTCGGCCCTGCCGAAGGAGCCGTACGAGGCGGCGCGGGTCGATGGCGCCAGCCCGCTGCAATGCTTCTGGCGCATCACCCTGCCGTTGATGCGCCCCGTGATCATCGTGACGCTGCTGATCCGCCTCATCTTCGCGGTCAAGACCTACGATCTCATCTACATCATGACCCGCGGCGGGCCGGGAGTCGCGACCGATTTCATCAGCTACTTCATCTATCGCACCGCTTTCGTCTCGCTGAATATCGGCGAAGCGTCGGCGATGTCGATCATCCTCTTGGGCATCATCCTTGCCCTCACGCTCTATCTCTACCGCTATATGCGCTCGCTTGCCTGAAAGACATCATGGCCGACATCATCCTCGACCGCGTGAGCAAGATCTATCCGAACGGCGTGCCGGCTGTCCGCGAGGTATCGCTCGACATCAAGGACGGCGAGTTCATGATCTTCCTCGGCCCCTCCGGCTGCGGCAAATCCACTACCCTGCGCATGATCGCCGGCCTCGAATCCATTTCGGCCGGCCAGATCAGCATCGGCGGCGAGCGCATGAACGACGTCGATCCGGCCGATCGCAACATCGCCATCGTGTTCCAGAACTACGCGCTTTATCCGCACATGAGCGTCGCCGGCAATCTCGGCTTCGGCTTGCAGCTGCGCCATGTGCCAAAAGCGGAGATCGACCGGCGCATCGCCGGCATCGCCGCGATGCTGGGCATCACCGAGCTGCTGGGCCGCAAGCCGGCGCATCTGTCGGGCGGGCAGCGCCAGCGGGTCGCGCTCGGCCGCGCCCTGGTGCGCGAGCCCAAGGCGTTCCTGCTGGACGAGCCCTTGTCCAACCTCGATGCCAAGCTGCGCGCCTCGATGCGGACGGAGCTCATCAAGCTGCACCAGAAGCTCGGCACCACCATCGTTCACGTGACGCACGATCAGGTCGAGGCCATGACCATGGGCCAGCGCATCTGCATCATGAAGGATGGCGAGATCGTGCAGGTCGGCGCGCCGATGGAGGTCTATCGCAACCCCGCCGATACCTTCGTCGCCGGGTTCCTCGCCAGCCCGCCGATGAACTTGGTGCCGGGCGGGCTCGATCCGCATCAGGGCGGCCTCGCCGCGGTCGCGGGCGGTGCGCGCTTCGTGCTGCCGCCGGCCTTGCGCGATGCCTATGCCGCGCATTCCGGCGCCGCGGTGACGCTCGGTCTCAGGCCGGAGGACTTCCACCTGTCGGCCGGCGATGTGAAATCGCCGCAAGCCGTGCCCGTCACCGCGGTCGCGACCGAGGTGCTGGGACCCGAAGTCATCCTGGTCTGCGAACTGGGCGGCAGCGAGGGACCGGAAATCATGGTGCGCTGTCCGCGCGATTTCTCGGCGATGCCCGGCCAGTCGCTGACCCTGCAGTACGACCTCGACCAGATTCACCTGTTCGATCAGACAACGACCAAGGCCCTGAAGCGGCCGCGCGTCATTTGATTCACCGGAGATTGAACCATGAAAATGAAAACCACTTTTGGCCACGACAAGCCGATTGTCGCGATGGTCCATTTGCCGCCGCTCCCCGGCTCGCCGCTCTACGACCCGAAAGGCGGGATGCAGAAGATCGTCGATTCCTGCGCCAAGGACATCGAGGCCCTGCAGGCCGGCGGGGTCGACGCGGTCATGTTCGGCAACGAGGGCGACCGCCCGTATCTGCTGAAGGCCTCGCCCTCGACTCTGGCGGCCATGAGCTATGCGATCGGTGAGTTGAAGCGCCTGATCAAGGTTCCATTCGGCGTCAATTACCTGTGGGACCCGGTTGCGACGGTGGCGCTCGCCATCGCCAGCGGCGCCAGGTTCGCACGCGAGATTTTCACCGGCATCTATGATTCGGACATGGGTTTGTGGGCACCGGACGCGGCGGGCGCGCTGCGCCTGCGCGCCGACGGCCACCGCCAGGATCTTGTGCTGATGTACAACATCAATGCCGAGTTCGCCTCGCCGGTCGGCGACCGGCCCATCGCACAGCGCGCCAAGAGCGCGGTGTTCTCCTCGCTCGCCGACATCATCCTGGTGTCCGGGCCGATGACCGGCCAGGCGGCGGAGACCGCCGATCTCAAGCATGTAAAGGACGCGATCCCGGCGACGCCGGTCTTTGCCAACACCGGCGTCAATCTCGACAACGTAGCGGACGTGCTGAAGATCGCGGACGGCGCCATCATCGGCACCCATTTCAAGGTCGACGGCAACACATGGAACGCGGTCGACAAGGCACGGGTCAAGCGCTTCATGGATAAAGTGCGCAAGCTGCGGTAGCCCCGATGGCCCTGCTGCTCGGCCTCGATATCGGCACCACCTCGACCATCGGCATCGTGATCGATGACCAAGGTGAGACGCTGGCGGTCGAGAGCCGGCCCGTCAGCCTCCATTCCGACCACGCCAATTGGGCGGAGGAGAAACCGGAGGAGTGGTGGCGCAATGTCGGCGAGATCTGCCGCGCGCTGATCGCCAAGATTGGAGATGCTGGAGCGATTGCCGCAGTCGGTGTCACCGGCATGCTGCCGGCGGTCGTTTTGCTCGATCGCGACGGGCGACCGCTGCGCCGCTCCATCCAGCAGAGCGACGCGCGCGCGACCGCCGAGCTGGAAACTTGCCGTGCCGCGCTGGACGAAGAATCGTTCCTGGCGTTGACCGGAACCGGCTATAGCCAGCAGCTCGTGGGTCCGAAGCTGATGTGGCTGCGCACCCACGAGCCGGATGTGTTCGCCCGCGCAACGCACGTGCTCGGCGCCTCCGACTACATCACCTATCGCCTCAGCGGGTCGCTGCAGGTCGAGCACAATTGGGCGCTCGAATCCGGCTTCGTGAACATCGCAAGCGGCGATTACGACGACCGCCTGGTCGCGCTCGCGGGCGTCGAGCGGGCGCTGCTTCCGCCGATCCGCGACAGCCACGAGATCGTCGGCACAGTGACTGCGGAGGCCGCGCGCCACACCGGACTCAGCGCGGGGACGCCGGTGGTCGCCGGCTGCGCCGACCATGTGGCGTCCGCTTTCGTGTGCGGCGCGGCACGCAACGGCGACCTCGTCCTCAAGTTCGGCGGCGCGGGTGACATTCTCCTCTCCTCGGACCAGGCGGTCGCCGACCGGCGCCTGTTCATCGACTATCACATCGTTCCGGGACTCTATTTCCCCAACGGCTGCATGGCGGCGAGCGGCACGTTCCTCAATTGGATCGTCCGCAACTGGGCCGGCGGAGAGATCGAGGTGGCGCGCACCGCCGGCCTCGGCATCCATCAATGGCTGGACCGCAAGGCGGCCGAGGTGCCGCCGGACAGCGATCTTTTGTTCCTGCCCTATGTGCTGGGCGAGAAGACGCCGCTGATGGACCCGCATGCACGCGGAACGCTGGTCGGGCTGGGGTTGCATCATGATCTGCGCCACGTCTGGCGCGCGGCGCTCGAGGGCGTGGTGTTCGGCTTTCGCCATCATGTCGACGTCTTTGCCGAACGCGACCTGTCGGTGCGCCAGGTCTTCGCCGCCGACGGTGGCGCCGCCAGCGACTTGTGGCTGCAGATCGCCGCCGATGCGCTGCAGCGGCCGGTCACCCGCATCGATCGCCACCCAGGCTCCAGCCTCGGCGCCGCGTTCGTTGCCGGCATGGGCGCCGGCGTGCTGAAGGACTGGGCTGACATCGGCCGCTATGTCGCGCCCGGCCGGCAATTCCAGCCCGACCCATATGCCGCGCGCGCCCTGGACCAGAAGTACCAGCTATGGCGCGAGACCTATCGCCGGCTCGAAACCATGTTCCCCGTTCTCGGCGCGGTGGCGCAGAGCTGACCGCCGCTATTCGCCGCTTTTCTGGTAGCTGGCCTTGTCCAGCCAATCGCGATTGATCTCCACGCCCCAACCAGGCCCGTCGGGGATCTGCACCTTGCCGTCGCGTGCGATCAGCGCCGGCTCGTAGAGGCCGCTGTCCCAGGGATAGTAATCCGCGCCTTCGATCGAGAACTCGACATAGGGGCCGGCATTCTCGATCGCGCCCATCAGGTGCAGCGTAAAGACCGTCACCATCGACTGATTGGCGGCGTGCGGCGTGACGGGCAGGCCGGCCGCCTTCGCCATCTCCACCACCTTCAGGGTGCGGTTGATGCCGCCGAGATAGCACACGTCCGGCTGCACCACGTCGACCGCGCGCATCTCGATCGCGAAGCGCCAGAGCGCCAGGTCGCAATCCTGCTCGCCACCGGTGACATCGAGCTTGAGCGCGTCGGTCACCTGCCTGGTCCAGTGATACTCCCAATAGGGGCAGGGCTCCTCGAAATGGCAGATACCGTGGTCCTCCAGCATGCGGCCCACGTCGATCGCCTTCTTGGGCGTGTAGCCGCTATTGGCATCGACCAGCAGCCGTGCATCGGGTCCCAGCGTCTTGCGGATCAAGGGCACGATCTCGTCGGTGCGGCCCGGCCACTCATCCTCGTCATGACCGCATTCCTTGCCGACGCGGAACTTGAAGGCGGCATAGCCATGCTCGTCCCGCAGCCGAATGAAGCGGGCGGCCTCTTCCTTGGGCGTGATCTCAGCCCGCTTCATGCTGGAGGCATAGACCGGAAACGGCCTGGGCTTGCCGCCCAGCAATTCGCAGACGCTCTTGCCCGCCCGCTTGCCGCGCAGATCCCACAAGGCGGTGTCGAGCCCGGTCAAGGCGCGCATCAGGTATGAGCCAGGGAATTTGTGCTCCCGTTCAGGAATCGTATCCGTCAGGGCCGCGATATTGTCGGCATCCGCGCCCAGGGCCCAGCGCGCCACCTGGCGGTGGAAGATCTGGCAGGTGATGTCGGCATTGTAGTTCGAGACCTGCCCCCAGCCCTGCATCCCGTCCTCGGCGGTCACGCGTACGAACCCGACGAACGGGGTGGCGAAGGTTTCCAGGCTCTTGATCTTCACGGGGGCTGCTCCACGCGGTTGGCCGAATCGACCCTAGACTAGATTCCATGACCGTTGTTCGGCTAGATCAGTCCGGCAACGGGGATTCTCGAGTGACCGAATACGACTACATCATCGTCGGCGCGGGCTCGGCCGGCTGCGTGCTGGCCAACCGCCTGACCGCCAATGGCCGCCATCGCGTCCTGCTGCTGGAGGCGGGGCCTTCCGACCGGCGGTTCTGGGTGCAGGTGCCGATCGGCTACGGCAAGACCTATTACGATCCTACCGTCAACTGGATGTACCAGAGCGAGCCGATTCCGGGCCTGGGCGGGCGGACCAATTACTTCCCGCGCGGCAAGGTGCTGGGCGGCTCCAGTTCCATCAACGCCATGGTCTATTCGCGCGGGCAAGCCGGCGACTTCGATGATTGGGCCGCCATGGGCAATCCCGGCTGGGGCTGGGCCGACGTGCTGCCGTTCTATAAACGGATGGAGGATCACGCGCTGGGCGAAGGTCCGTATCATGGCGCGGGCGGGCCGCTGCATGTCGACACGATCGAGCGCGCCGTCCATCCGCTGACCCACCGCTACGTGAAAGCCGGGCAGGAAGCGGGCCTCACGTTCAACCCGGACCTCAATGGCGAGACCATCGAAGGCGTCGGGATCTATCAGATCAATACGCGCAATGGCTTTCGGATGTCGGCATCGCGCGCTTATCTTTGGCCGGCGCGCAGTAGGGCCAATTTGCGGATCGAGACCGGGGCGCTCGCCACCCGGATCCTGTTCGATGGCAAGCGCGCCATCGGCATCGCGTACGAGCAGCGCGGACAAAAGCGTGAAGCGCGCACGGGGCGGGAGGTCATCCTCGCCGGCGGATCGATCAATTCGCCGCAATTGCTGCAGCTCTCGGGGATCGGCCCGCAGGCGGTGTTACGCGGCTGCGGCATCGACGTGCTGCATGACAGCCCCGCGGTCGGGCACAACCTGCAGGACCATCTGTGCTTCGACCATATCTACCGGTCCAGGGAACCCAGCCTGAATGACGAGCTCTATCCCTGGTGGGGCAAGGTGCGGGCGGGGCTCCAGTACGTCCTGGCGCGCAAGGGACCGCTGTCCCTCAGCGTCAACCAGGGCGGCGGCTTTTTCCGCGCGCGGCCGGATTCCGAGCGGCCGGACATCCAGCTCTATTTCTCGCCATTGACCTACGAGAAATCCATGCCCGGTGTCCGGGCGCTCACCAGGACCGATCCATTCTCCGGCTTCATCATCAGCGCGTCGCCCTGCCGGCCGACCAGCCGCGGCCATCTCCAGATCCGCTCGACCGATCCGCGCGAGGCGCCGGCGATCCATCCGAACTATCTTTCCACCAACCACGATGTCGAAGAGTTGCTGGCCGGCGCCCGCTTCCTGCGGCGGCTGGCCGAGACCCCGTCGATGGCCGCGATCATCGCGGAAGAGCTGAAGCCCGGGCGCGGGGTCCGCAGCGACGAGGAGTGCATCGCAGACATCCGCGCCCGCTGCTATTCCGTGTTCCATCCGGTCAGCACCTGCCGCATGGGGCCCGATCGCGCCGGCTCGGTCGTGGATCACCGTTTGCGCGTGCATGGATTGCATCGCCTGCGCGTCATCGATGCGTCGGTCTTCCCGACCGTCACGTCTGGCAACACCAACGCGCCGGCCATCATGGTGGGCGAGAAGGGCGCCGACCTGGTGCTGGCCGACGCGACGTGACGCGTCCGCCGGCACATCCTGCGAGTCCCGCAAGGTTTGAGGGATTCCCATCAAGTTGCGCACTTCCGGCCTTGAGGCCGCCGGCTACCATGATCGGGCTGGGAGCGCAAAAACAAGGCGGTGGGGGAGGCGGACAGGATCGGTCGGCGCGGTGCGCTCGGCAAACCGATGTTCGCAACGAGCGCTGGAGCGCATCGATCAGCATCCTCCACGAAAGTGCAAGCCGTCGTCATCGTCCCGAAGCGCGGACGAGGACGCGGGCAATGAGAATGAGCCGAGACAGGAGGAAAGAATGAGTGTCCTGCGTAAATGGATGTTGCTGGCGGCGGCATACGTGATCGCCCCGGCATTGGCGGCGAGTACCGCCTCGGCGGACGAGACGCGCGTGGTGTTCGTGACCCACGGCCAGGCCGCCGATCAATATTGGTCGGTGGTCAAGCACGGCATGGACGACGCGGCCAAGACCATGGGCGTCAAGGCAGAGTATCTCGCGCCCGAAACCTTCGACATGCCGGCGATGCAAAAGCTGCTCGACGCCGCCATCGCGTCGAAACCGGACGGCCTGGT
>DASYRS010000267.1:0-1600 GCA_036004205.1 Dongiaceae bacterium | reverse complement strand
CCTGCAGCCGGTCGTTGGCGAAGGTCGAGACCGTCGACTTCACCAGGTCGGCCGGCACGTCCGGCTCCTCGATCAGGATGGTCGCGGTCGATTGATAGGTCGCCGGCCAGGTCTTGACGATGGCGACGGTGGCGGCGACGCCGAACACGGCGATCGCCAGCCCGATCCACTTGCGCCGCCGCAAAGCGCCCAGCACGTCGATGTTAATCAGCCGGTCGTCATGGTCCATGATTGCTGCACTGCTCATGCGCTATCCTTGTCCGATCCCTAAAGCTTCATCAACCTGTCTACACCCGCGCCCGCTCACGGAACATAGTCCGCCAGCAAGGGCGCGGCCTCAGCCACGAATTCCTTCAACCTTCCATCGGCGCCCGCGAGGTCGCCGCCGTCGACCGGGGTCACGAACCGGACCAGCGCGCCGTCCCGGCGATTGTGCAGGACGGCGTTCTGGAACAGTCGGAACTTCGCCACGTATTCGTTGGTCTCGTGCCGGCCGCCTTCGACGAACCAGAAATAGACCAATTGTTTGTCGGTTCCCTGGGCGATAATCAAGCGGCTGGCACTGAGGCTCCCGCCGCCGGCCAGCGGAATCTCGGCGACCCCGCCATCTTCCACCCGCCAGCCACCGCCCGGGATGCAGACCAGCGGGGAATGCGCGGCGTTGCCGCTATATTGCGAGTCGTAATACGCCGACCAGACGTTCACCACCTCGCCCCCTCTGACGAAATTCACGCTGAGGTGGTCGGTGGCGTTGAGCGCGGCCAGCGCCGAGGAATCGACCGACATGTCCGCCCCCTGCCAGGCGCCGATCTGGCGCGGGAACAAAGCGAACTCGGCCCGCGGCGGCAGCGGATTGGCGCGCGCGCCGATGGCGATCTGGGCGAGGATGGCGGCGACGCACAAGCCAGCCACCAGGAAGCCTGGCAGCGCAGAGCCACCCAATGGGCCGGCCGAAGCCTTGCCCGTCCTTGCCGTGCCGATCTTCGGAGGATCGAGATCGAGCCGGCGCAGCAGCGAGCGGCCGCCGGGGCCCACGTAGCACAGCGCCTTCATCTCCAGGAACAGCAGCGCGAGGCACAGGCAATAGACGACCCAGCCTTCGAAATAATGGAAGAAGCCCTCGGCAGCGCCGGCCCCATACTGCTCCACCAGCAATCCGGTGACCGCGATCCGGATGATGTTCATCAGGATGGTGATCGGCACGCTGGAGAGGAAGATGACCGCCTTCTTCACCGGATGCCCGATATAGAGATAGGCGCACAGGAACGCGAAGGTCGCGAGCGGGAAGAGATAGCGCAGGCCGCTGCAGGCTTCGGCCACTTGCAACTGGATCTGGCCGAGGTCGATGATGTTGCCTTCGCGCAGCACCGGAATGTCGAACAGCCGGATGATCGCGACCGCGCCGATCGATGACACGAGCTGCAGGGCGGAGGTCAAGGCGACCTGCAGCACGCCTGCCTGCGGCAGCGCGAAGAACAGGAAAACCAGTGCCGGCCAGACCCGCGCGGCGCGGCGCTCGCCCAGCCATGCGACGATGATGCCGACGACGGTCAGGAACAGGCCGAGCTGGCCGGGGACACGCGTCTGGCTGAGAAACTCG
>DASYRS010000266.1:0-5413 GCA_036004205.1 Dongiaceae bacterium | reverse complement strand
CCATCGTCGCGGAGATCGCGATGCCGCTGCTGATCATCGTGTTCGCGCCGGGCTTCATCGACGATCCGGGCAAGTTCGGCCTCACGGTCCTTTTGACGTCGATCTGTTTCCCGTATTTGCTGTTCATGTTCCTCGCCGCTTTGCTCGGCGGCATCCTCAATTCGCTGCATCATTTCGGCCATGCGGCGGCGGCGCCGATCCTGCTCAATGTCGTCTTGACCCTCGGCCTCATTTTCGTCGCGCCTTATGTCGATCAGCCAGGCCTGGTGCTGGCGTGGGGCGAAACCTTCTCGGGGCTGCTGCAGTTCCTGTGGCTCTATTTCGTGGCGGTGAAGCTCGGCTACGGCCTCCGGCTGCCGTGGCCGAGGATCGATGCGGAGATCCGCCAGGTTGTGAAGCTGATGGTGCCGGGCCTCGTCAGCGGCGGCTTGGCGCAGATCAGCATCATGATCGCGACCATCCTCGCGTCGCTGCAGGATCAGGCGGTCTCGTACCTCTCCTATGCCGACCGGCTCTATCAATTGCCCCTGGCGCTGGTCGGCGCCGCCATCGGCGTGGTGCTGCTGCCGGTGTTGTCGCGCTCGATCCGCGGCGGGCGCGAGGCGGAGGCGATGGCGGCCTTCAATCGCAGCCTCGAATTCGCGGCCTTGCTGATCCTGCCCTCGGCCGTCGGCCTCATCGTCGCGGCCGAGCCGATCGTGCGCGTACTCTATGAGCGCGGCGCCTTCACCCCGGCCGCCACGCACAATACAGCGCTGGCGCTGATGGCGATCTCGCTCGGCCTGCCGGCCTTCGTGCTCAACAAGACGCTGCAGCCCGGTTTCTTCGCGCGCGAGGACACGGTGACGCCGTTCAAGTATTCGGTCATCACCGTGATCGCGGATATCGTCATTTGCCTGCTGTTCTTCTGGTGGCTGCGCCGCTGGGGCATCGGCTTCGTCGGCATCGCGCTGGGCACCGGGCTCGCCGCGTGGATCAACGCGACCTTGCTCTATCGCACCTTGCACAAGCGCGGGTTCCTCATTCTGGACCAGCGGCTGAAGCGCAACCTGCCGCGCCTTGCGCTCGCGAACGCGGCGATGGCGGGCGTGTTGATCGGCGGGCGGCATGTGCTGGCGCCGTGGCTCGCCGGCCCACAGCTCGAGCGCGTGGGCTCGCTCTGCGCGCTGGTCGGCGCGGCGGGCGCCGTCTATTTCCTCATCGTGCTGCTGCTCGGCGCCTACACCCTGACCGACTTCAAGCGCCACGCGCTCCGGCGCTAGCGCTGCTCCAGCACCTGCGGCGTGCCGGCTTCGCGTTCGAGGTCGCCGCGCGCAAGGTCGGCGACGGAGCGGCGTTCGGCGAGCCAGATGGCGAGGATCATGTCGACCCTGTCGCCATCCTGGGCCAGCGGCAGGCCGAGGCGCTTCACCCAGACATAGTCCTGCGAGGGCACGCTGAGGCGGCCGGAGAGGAAGACCGGCGCCTTGCGCTCCACCACCAGATCCAGCGCCCGGATCACCGGGAGGGAGCGCTCCGGCGCGCCGACCTCGTCGTAGAAGTGGCCGGTCACGTCGCGCCCGGCGATCGCGGCGAAGCCGGTGCCGGCGACGCGGAAGCGATAGCGGCGGCGTTGCTTCGGCGCCGCGCTCTCCACCACTTCGAGCAGCAGCAATTGCGACAGATGACGCCGCGTCAGTTCGGTCGGGTCGATGTGCTGGCGGCCCGGCAGGCGCCCGGGCAGCAACTTCGACTGCCAATAGGTCAACAACTCGCGGAATTCCGCCTCGGATGCCTCCGACGGCAAAACATACATGCGCCCGGCCCTCACTCCGGCCCTTAAAGACCCGTCCCCACAGGTCCGTCGGTCGCGCGCGCGATCCGACCAGATTGGGATAGGATAGCGATTCCTATTTCGCGCATTTCGGGTGGCGCTGCCAGGTGCTCAAATCCGAGTGAAAATGGCAGCTCCCGGCTGTATTTACACACTCGGCCGAAGGCGCCAATCGTTGGGTTGGGCTAGAGACGGGACGGGATGGGAGCATGATCCGACGGCATTGTGTGTTCTGCGAGCGCGAGGTCGAAGCCTGGCTTCCGTTCACCATCACGGAGGCGGATGTTTCCCCCTTTCTGTGGAGGGTCGGAATCACCGGTTCGAACGTCAGACGATTCTGGTGCCCCCATTGTCGATCGATCGACCGGGAGCGGCATCTCAAGCTGTTTTTCGATCGCCTCGGAATCTGGAACGTCTTCGGCGGCGCAGCCATCCTCCACATGGCGCCGGAATCCGTGTTGGGTTCCGCCATTCGGAACTGCCGACCGTCGCGCTATGTCATGGGCGATCTGGCACCGCGAACCAGTGCCGTCGAGAAGATTGATCTGGAGGCCATTGCCGCGCCGTCCGGCGGGTTCGACGTGGTCATCTGCAACCACATTCTGGAACATGTGAACTTTCCGCAGGCGGCACTCTCCGAGGTACGCCGGGTGCTTCGGAAGAACGGCCGATTCATTTGCCAGACCCCGTTTGCCGCGCGTCTGTCGACAACGCTGGAAGATCCTCTCCTGCAATCCCCGAACGACCGGTTGTTCTTCTATGGTCAGGACAACCACCTGCGGCTTTTCGGGATCGACATTGAAACCACGATCCGCGATGCAGGATTCAGCGGTGTCCTCCGCCCCCATGGCGAATTGCTGGCGGATATCGACCCGGAAGAGTTCGGCGTGAACGAGCTGGAGCCGTTTTTCGACTTCGTCCGCAGCTAGTGTCTCCTGCGCCCGTTATTCGTTGCGCAGGAAGGGCGCCGCCTTTGCCCCCAGCGCGCGCCACGAGCCCCAAAATCCCAGGACCAGGGCCAATCCCAGGGCCAAGGCCAGCACCCCCGCCACGACCGAGGGCGCGACCGTCAGGTCGGTTTCCAGGTTGAGAGTGAGGAACAGCCAGGCCCCGAAAGTGCCGAGCAGGATGGCGAGAGCCGCGCTGACCAGCGCCAGCAGCGAGAATTCCCAGACGTACCCCAGCGCGATGTCGCGCCGCCGTCCGCCGAGCATTTTCAGCAGCACTGCTTCGTAGATCCGCTTCTCGCGCCCGGCGGCGACCGCGCCCGCCAGCACCAGGATGCCGGCGCCCAGCGTCGCCAGCGCCGTGCCGCGGATCGCGCCGCCGACCTGCGTCAGGAGGTCGAGCGCGGTCGCCAGCGCGTCCTTGACCCGGATGGCGGAGATGTTCGGATACTTGGCGGCGACCCGGTTCATCAGCCCGCCTTCCTCGTCCTCCGGCACCCGCACGGTCGCGATGCTGGTCTGCGGCGCCGATTCCATCAGCCCGGGCGAGAACACCATCACGAAGTTGATCGAGAAGGACGACCAGTCGACCGCGCGCAGGTTGGCGATCTTGCCCGTCACCTCGCGCCCAAGCAGGTTGACGGTGATGGTGTCGCCGAGCTTGAGGCCGAAGGCTTCGGCCGTGCCCTGGTCGAGCGAGATGAGGGGATCGCCCTTGTAGCCCTGCGGCCACCATTGCCCGGCGACGATCTCCGCGCCCGGCGGTGGCGCGGCCGACCAGGTGAGGCCGCGATCGCCGCGCAGCACCCATTCGTGATCCTTGGGCGGCGTGATCTGTTCTACCGGCACCTCGTTCATCCGCGTGATCCGCCCGCGCAGCATCGGCACGCGCTCGAAATCCTTGGCACCGGGAGTCGCCATCACGGTCGATTGCAGGGCCGCGACCTGGTCCGGCTGGATGTCGATGAAATAGAAGCTGGGCGCGCGCGCCGGCATGCTGCGCGCGAAATCGCTGAGGATGCTGCCCTGGATCAGCGCCACCGCGATCAGCACGGTGAGGCCGAGCCCGATGGAGAGCACGATGCTGGCGACCGGCGCCGACCGGCGGCCGAGAGTGGCGAGCGCGAAGCGCAGGGCACGCGCGCCGTTGCCCGGTTTCAGCCGGCGCTGCGCTTTGTGCGCGCCCGCCTGGATGAGCGCGGCGAGGCCTCGGAAGGCGGCGAGGGTCGCGATCGCGGCGAGGGCGAAGCCGGCGGCCAGCACCTTGTTCTCGGCGGTCGCGATGACGAGAGCCGCGAGCGCGAGGCCGGCGATGCCGACCGCGACCACGTCCTTGCGATTGACGGTGCCAAGCTCGATCGCCGCGGCGCGGAACAATTGCGCCGGCTTGGTGCGGCGCGCGCGCAGCAGCGACGGCAGCGAGAATGCAAGGGCGGTGAGAGCGCCGAACGAAGCGGCGCGCGCCAGCGGCGCGGCGTAGATGCCGGTCGCGATATCGACGTCGACCCGGGCCAGCGAGGCCTGGAACACGAACGGCGCGGCGGCACCGACGACGAGCGCGATGGCGATGGCGATCGCCGCCATCACGCCGATGGTGATGAGGTTGGTGGCGGCGATCTGGCCCGAGGTCGCGCCGATGCATTTCAGCATGGCGATCACGCGCGCCTTGCCCTCCAGATGCGCGCGCACCGCGTTGGCGATGCCGAGCCCGCCGATCAGGAGCGCGCTGAGCCCGATCAGATCGAGATAGGCGCGGGTATTCTCCAGGAAATCGCGGGTGCGCTGGCCGGCATCCTCGAGCTGGCGGATGCGCCAGCCGGCATTGGGAAACGCGTCGTTGAGCGATTGCGCCGCGGCGACGCGGTCGGTCTCGGGTGCCATCTTGAGACGATAGGAGTGGTAGACCAGGCTGCCCGGCTGCACCAGGCCGGTCGCATCCAGCGCTTCCTGCGAGATCAGCAGGCGCGGGCCGAGCGCGAAGACCTGGGTGGTGGCATCGGGCTCGCGCTCGATCGCGGCGGTGATGACGAATTGCGCGCCGCCGACGGTCAGGCGGTCGCCGACCGCGAGATGCGCGCGCTGCAGCAGCACGCGGTGCGCCAGCGCGCCATAGGCGCCGTCGGGCCGTCGCGCCAGCAGCTCGTTCAGCGGCTTCTGGACGGTGAGCGCCAGCGCGCCATAGAGCGGATAGGCGGAATCGGCGGCCTTCAGTTCGACCAGCACCGGCAGCGCGCCGTCGCTCGCGGGCTTCGCCATCGCGCGCATCTCGACCACATGCGCGACCTCGCCGTAGCGCTCGATCGCGGCCAGTTCATCGGGCGTGGCGGCGCGGTGCGTCAGGCGCACTTCCATGTCGCCGCCCAGGATCGCCTTGGCATTGGCCGCGATTCCGCCGATCGCCGCGGCGCTGATCGACCCGATGCCGGCGATGGCGGCCACGCCGAGGACCAGGCACGCGATGAACAGACGGAACCCGTGCGTGCCGGCGCGCAGCTCGCGCGCGGCGAGGCGGAAGGGGAGGAAGAGGGAGTTCATGCGCGGCAGCCCCGTGCACGATCAGCTCCTTCCCCCCTTGTGGGGCAGGGCAATCGCATATGAAGAAACCGCGCTGTGATCCCCTCCCCCAGCATGGGGGAGGTTGGGGTGGGGGAAG
>DASYRS010000265.1:0-8044 GCA_036004205.1 Dongiaceae bacterium | reverse complement strand
CGACACGGGGGAGGGTAGGGAGGGGGAAGCCGCGATTCTGAGGGAACGAATCTTCGCTCGCTTCCCCCACCCCAACCCTCCCCCAGCTTTGGGGGAGGGGGAATAGAACGAGGGGGAGCAAGTGAAACAATCTGTGCCGCTGTGGTCGATCCGGCTGCAGCTCGACCACAAACCTGCTGAAGACGCGCGCCTTGCGCTCGAGAATGCGCTCGAGCCGTTCGGCGAGGCGATCTCCAGTTTCGAGACCGACAACGGCAAGGGCTGGCTGATCGAGGTCATCGCGCAAACGAAGCCGGCAGCGCGCGACGTGGCGGCGGCGTTGAAGCCGCTCGGCCGCGATCGCGCCGAGATCGACCGCGTGCCGGACAAGGACTGGCTCGCGGAAAGCCGCAAGGGCCTGCCGGAGTTCCGCGCCGGCCCGTTCTTTTTCTACGGCTCGCACTTCAAGGGCAAGGTGCCGAAGAACCTGATCGGCTTGGAGATCGACGCCGGCATGGCGTTCGGCACCGGCCGGCACGAGACCACGAAGGGCTGCCTGCTCGCGGTCGCGAAGCTCGCCAAGTCGCGCAAGTTCAAGAGGCCGCTCGATGTCGGCACCGGCACCGGCATCCTCGCCTTCGGCGTCGCGCGCCTGTGCAAGGTCGACGTGATCGCCGGCGACAATGATGCGGATGCGGTGCGCGTGGCGAAAGAGAATGCCGCGGTCAACAAGCTCGGCAAGCAGGTCCGTATCCTGAAGTCCGACGGCTATCGCGCCAAGGCGATTCGCGACGGCGCGCCTTATGACCTGGTGACCGCGAACATCCTCGCCAATCCGCTGATCGAACTGGCGCCCGATCTCGCGCGCGTCCTGGCGAAGGACGGCCGCGCAGTGCTGTCCGGACTGCTGCGCGAGCAGGAGAAGGAAGTGTTGGCGGCGCACGAGGAAGCCGGCCTCGCGCTCGATTTCCGCATCCGGCTCGGCGACTGGTCGGTGCTCGTCTTGAAAAAGAGCAAGGCGAAACGCGCCAGCAGAGCGCGGCGCTGATTCGCTATGCCAGCCTGGCCAAAGCCTCGGCGGCGAGGCGCCGGGTGAGTTCGCCGGCCGGCATTTCCTGGGCGAGGCTGGCGGCTTGTCCCGACCACAGATTCGTGAAATCGCCCGATCCCGCCGCTTCGGCTTTCGCCTTCAGCGGCAAGAGAGCGCCGGCCGCAAGCGGAAAGCTCGGCGCCGCTGGATTGACGGCACCGAGATCGCGCATCAGGCGGTTGACGATGCCGCGCGCGGGGCGCCCGGTGAACAGGTTCGTGACTACGGTATCGTCGGACGCGGCGGTGAGAAGCGCCTTGCGGTGAGCCGCCGACAGCTTGGCCTCGGGCGTGAGCATATAGGCGGTGCCGATCTGCGCCGCCGACGCACCGAGCGCGAAGGCAGCGACGATGCCGCGCGCCTCCGCGATGCCGCCGGCTGCAATCACCGGCACGCTCACGGCGTCGACGATTTGCGGCACCAGGGCGAAGGTGCCGATCTGCCGCGCCATGTCGTCGGAGAGGAAATTGCCGCGATGTCCGCCGGCCTCGAGACCCATCGCGATGATGGCATCGCAGCCGCGTTCCTCCAGCCAGCGCGCTTCCGCGACCGTGGTCGCCGACGAGATGATTTTCGCGCCGGTCGCTTTTACGCGCGCGAGCAGAGATTCCTCCGGCAATCCGAAATGGAAGCTGACCACTTCGGGCCTTGATTCCTGGACCAGCGCGCAGAAGCCGTCATCGAAGGGCACCCGGTTGGTCTCGGGGATCGGCGCCTCGGGATCGAGGCCGAGCTCGCGATAGTACGGTGATAGCAGCTTGCGCCAAGCGGCGATGCGTTCCGGCTCCGGCGCGGGCGGGGTGTGGCAGAAGAAATTTACGTTGATCGGCTTCTTCGTGGCCTGGCGAATGGTCAACAGATCCTTGCGCGCCTGGTTCAAAGTGAGCTGCGCGCAGGCGAGCGAGCCGAGCCCGCCTGCCGCGCTGACCGCGATCGCCATCTCCGGCGTGCTGACGCCGGCCATCGGCGCCTGCAAGATGGGGAGGTCGATGCCGAACAAGTCCAGGATGCGACGATCATGCCAGCTGTTCATCACCGACCTCCTCGGATAGCGGCTAACCTTTCGCCGCATTCCGTTGTCGCCAGGCCTCGACCGGCAGGCCGCCGACGCCCCAATCCTCCATGTCGACCTCGTTGATGACAACAAACGTCGCATCGAGCGGCTTGTTCAGCACCTTCAGCAGCAGCTCGCTGACACCCTTGATCAACTCGGCCTTCTGCTCCCGCGTCACGCCCTTGCTGCCCGGCGTGGTGCCTTCGCGGGTCACCTTGATATTGACATACGGCATCTCTTCCTCCCTCTCGTTTTTCAATTTTACCAGCGGCCGGCGTGCTGCCCGCCATCGACCCGCAGCACCTCGCCGGTGACGAAGCCCGCGCCGTCAAGATAGAGCACCGCGTCGACAATTTCCTTCACCTCGCCCAGGCGATGCATGGGGTGCAGGTTGGCCAGGAACTCGTGCGTCTCCGGCTTGTGCATCGGAGTCTTGATGATGCCGGGCGAGACGGCGTTCACGCGGATGCCTTTGTCAGCATACTCAATGGCCAAACCGCGGGTGACCGCGTCCAGGCCGCCCTTGGTCAGCGATGCCAGCGCGGCGGGCACGCCGGCGATCGGCTGGTCGACCAGGCTGGTGGTGACGTTGACGATGTGGCCCGAGCGCTGCGACAGCATGCGCGCTGCCGCCTGCTGCGACACGTGGAAGAAGCCGGCCACGTTGATCGACATGACGGTGGCGAAATCCTCCGCCGTGTATTCGATGAACGGCTTGGAGACGAAGATGCCGGCATTGTTGACCAGCGTGTCTACGCGGCCGAAATGCTCGATCGCGGTGGACACCACCCGCTTGGCGACCTGCGGGTCGGCGATATCGCCGGCCACCGTCACCAGGTCCGCCCTGTCGCCCGGCTTGATCGAACGGGAGTTGGCGACCACGCGGTAGCCCTTGGCCAGGAAGCCCTCGACCAGACCGGCTCCGATGCCCTGCGACGCGCCAGTGATGATGGCGACTTTGCGTTCCGTGCTCATGATTTCCTCCGTTTTGCGAATTGCGCTGGTGGGGAGGTAGGCTCTTGCGCTCAGCGGCGGAATGCCTACCATTTGCAAGACACTATTGCGCAAAGAGGAAGAATGATGGATCGGATCGACGCCATGCGGGTGTTCGTGACGGCGCTGGACCAAGGCAGCCTGGCGGGGGCTGGGCGGCGTCTTGGCCGGTCGCCGGCGGCGGTGTCGCGCGCCATCGCATTTCTGGAAAGCTATGTCGGCACGCCGCTCCTGCACCGCACCACTCGCACTATCAAGCTGAGCGAAGCGGGCGAGCGCTATGCCGCCGCCTGCCGGCGCGTGCTCACCGACCTGGAAGAGGCGGACATGCTGGCGGCCGGCGAAAGCGCGGCGCCCCGCGGCATTCTCAACGTCACCGGTCCGGTTGCCAGCGGCGCCATCATCCTGCGGCCGATCCTCGACGATTATCTCGACGCCTATCCGGCGGTGACGGCGCGGCTGCTCTTGCTCGACCGCAAGCTCAACCTGGTGGAAGAAGGGCAGGACGTCGCCCTGCGCATCGGCCATCTGCCGGATTCGAGCCTGATCGCGATTCGCATCGGCGAGGTGCGGCAGGTGATCTGCGCGGCGCCATCCTACCTTGCCGGCAAGCCGCCGATCCGCCAACCGGCGGATATCAGCGCGCACCAGATCATCGCCTTGATGACGTTCGGGCAGGATAGCTGGAGCTTCGTGCCGACCGACGAGACCGGCGACATGCAGCAGGTGCCGATCGCGCCGCGGCTGATCGTCAACACGGTCGAAGCGGCGATCGGCTCCGCGGTCGAAGGCAATGGCTTGACGCGCCTGTTCTCGTACCAGGTCGCGGACGAGGTGCGTGCGGGCAAGCTGGTCGTGGTGCTGCCGGAGGCCGAATCACCGGCCTTGCCGGTCCATATCGTGACGCCGGAGCGGCGCCTGTCGGTACCCAAGGTGCGCGCGTTCGTGGACTTCGCCGTGCCACGATTGAAGGCGGAATTCGCGCGCCTGGCGGACTTGCGAGAGCAGAAAAGACAACGCCGCTAAAGACTCGGACCAAGGCAAGCTTCGCTTCGACGAACGCGCCCCAGAAAGGTCTCAATCAATGTTTATTTGTGCATGGATGTTGGTCTCTGAGCGAATAGCATGAGTCGCCGACGCAAACTTCTCTTGCTTGGTCTGTGCGTTTTCGCGGCTGGCCTGATCGCCTGGAAAGGCCTGGTCTATCGCGATCACCTTCGCAATGTGCCGGAAGCAATGAATGTCTGGTGGGTGCGATACGCCTGGGAAAAATCGTGGGGCTTCGGACCGGGCGGCAGCTACACCGGGATCATCGTCTATGATATGCCGACGACCGTCAAAGCGGAGCTGCGAGAGTCGGGACTCGCATGGCTCAATGCACTGCCACGGAATAGCTGGCAAGGCTCGCAGGGTTCCTATGATGACTGGCATGCGACACCGGTGCCCGCAACCTATTCCTGGGCGGACCCCGCGGCCTGCCCACCAACCAACAGCGACCGCTACATGCTCACTTATCCGAACGGATGTCCGAGCATCTCAGGCCGCATGGGTGGATACGGCCTCCTGCCCTTCGATCGCGACTTTGAGGTGATGACGAATGAAGCAATCTTTTCACCCGGCGCATACTATGCACTCGGAAGGTGGGGCATTCTGGTCCTGATCCCGGAGCGCGACCGGATCATTTACGTGCATTGATCCGACCCAGTGGTGTGCCGAGTTGGGCAACACAAGGATGCGATAAACTGGCAAAAGAAAAACCGGCGGCCGCTAAAGCGACCGCCGGCTTCTGTGAGGTGTCCCGCAATCGCAAACGGGACGAGCAGATCTTGTTAGGCCGCGCGAGTCGGCTGGTTGCGGTTGGCCGCCGCCTTGTGGGCGACTTCGCTGGCAACCCATTCGATGTCGCCGCGGACCACGCCGATGTCGAGCAGCATGCGGTCCTCCAGCTTGTAGAGCTGGTTGGCGGTCTGCCGGGCGCGGTTCCAGGCCGCGATCGGCGCAACCACATCCAGCGAGATCGCCGGATAGGACACCGACTTGTGCAGGCCGTTCACAACGTCCGCGATCTCCGCCCGGGCGACGCCGATATCGGCGAGCATCCGGTTGTCCAGCGCGTTGAGGGCGCTGAAGGCGACGCGGCGCTTGTTCCACAAAGCGACCGGGGCGACCAGCAGGTCATGGAGCAGCTCGCCGAACGCGGCGATGAGGCCCGGCTGGGCCGGCACCGTCACGCTCCGCTCCGCCACCGCCGGAATATCCGCGCGGCTGAGGCCGATGTCGGCCAGCTCGCGGTCGTTCAGCGCGGCCAGCTGCCGCAGGATGGCGGTGCGCTCCAAGGTGTGGCGCACAGAGTTGATGACACGGCTCGAAAACACCGCGAGGGCGCCGAAACCGGTCTTACGGGCAGTCGCTTCCGGCATGTCCGCGCGGCCAAGCACCACCTTCTCATTTGCAGTCGTCCGATACATGATCCTAGTCATCCGATTGTTTCCGCCGGGCCGTATTGCCCGGCAATCACGAGTAAGAATGTAGAGATTAACGGGTCGGTTTTGGAGGGGTCCGTGTTGCATTGCAGTAATGCGGACTATGCATATGAAATTCCTAATGATCCGTTTATTTGCATGGCTTACCTAGGACTAAGGACCTTGATCGCGATGGATTTGGGACGCCTTTCGGGCGGAAAGAAGGCAGCTTCATGAACGAACACGCAACGCGCTCCGAAGCGGTCGCCTCGGCGCTACAAAATATCAAAATTAACATGAGTTTAACGGAATTCGAGCAGCTCCTGGATGGGAGCGTTGCGGCGCCCGATGGCGAGCGTCCGGACGAATGGATCGCCCTGGTCGCGCCGGGCGCCGACGAAGACACGAAGCGCCGGTTGAGCGCCGCTCATGAGAGCTGGTCGCGGGACGTCAAAAGACAGGCCCGCCAGCCGGTTTCGGCGCGGATTGCTGCACTGCGAAAAGAACTGTCAGTCCAGAAATTGGACGGTTTCCTCATTCCACGGGCGGACGAGCACCAGGGCGAATATGTGCCGAAGCGGGCTGAGCGGCTGGCCTGGATCGCCAATTTCACCGGCTCCGCCGGCTTGGCCATCGTGCTCAAGGACAAGGCCGCGATCTTCGTCGACGGACGCTACACCATCCAGGTGCGCGAGCAGGTCGATGCCAAGCTGTTCGAGATCCGGCACCTGATCAGCGAGCCGCCGGAAGCCTGGGTCGCCGCCAACCTGAAGAAGGGCGAGGTGTTGGGCTACGATCCGTGGCTGATCACGCCCGACGCGGCGCAGCGCTATCGCGAAGCCGCCCGCAAGGCCGGCGCCGAGCTGAAGGCGGTGGACCGCAATCCGCTCGACGCCGCCTGGGCGGACCAGCCGCCGGAACCGATCGCGCCGATCTGGCCGCAGGCGACCCACCATGCCGGTCAGAGCTCGGCCGAGAAGCGCCAGCTCATCGCCAGGAAGCTGAAGGAGCGGGGCCAGGACGCAGCCGTGATCTCGGCGCCGGATTCGCTGGCCTGGCTGCTCAACATCCGCGGCGGCGACGTGCCGCGCACGCCGTTCGCGCTCGGCTATGCCATCATCGACAGGGACGGCAAGGTCGATTTGTTCGTCGATCCGCGCAAGCTGACAGCCGAGGCGCGCCAGCATCTCGGCAACGAAGTGGCGGTGCAGCCCAAGACCGGCTTCCTGCCCGCGCTGGATGGCCTCGGCAAAGCGGGCGCCAGCGTTATCGTCGATGCGATGACGGCGGGGATCGCGATCTCCGACCGGCTGAAGGCGGCGGGCGCCAAGCCTGCGATCGGCGAAGACCCTTGCGCGCTGCCCAAGGCCTGCAAGAACCCGGTCGAGGTCGAAGGCTCGCGCGCGGCGCACCGGCGCGACGGCGCCGCGGTCTCGCAATTCCTGCATTGGCTCTCGATCGAGGCGCCCAAGGGCGGGCTGAACGAGATCGCGGCGGCGGAGAAGCTGGCATCGTTCCGCCGGCGCAACGATCTGTTCCGCGATTTCTCGTTCGACACCATCTCGGCGGCCGGGCCGAACGGCGCGATCTGCCACTACAAGGTGACGGAGGAGAGCAACCGGCCGATCCCGGTCAACTGGCTGTTCCTGGTGGATTCCGGCGGCCAGTATCTCGACGGCACTACCGACATCACGCGCACCGTCGCGGTCGGCGCGGTGAGCGCGGAGATGAAGGACCGCTTCACCCGCGTGCTGAAGGGCCACATCGCCCTCGCCACCACGCGCTTCCCGCGCGGCACCACCGGCAGCTCGCTCGACGCCATCGCGCGCCGGCCGCTGTGGGAAGTCGGGCTCGATTACGATCACGGCACCGGCCACGGCGTCGGCTCGTACCTCTCGGTGCATGAGGGGCCACAGCGCATTTCCAAGATGCCGAACCGCGTGCCGCTCGAGGTCGGCATGATCATTTCCAACGAGCCCGGCTATTACAAGGATGGCGAATACGGGATAAGGATCGAGAACCTGGTGACGGTGATCGAGGACAAGGCCCATCCCGGCATGCTGGCCTTCGAGACCCTGACCCTGGCGCCGATCGATCTCGAGGCGGTCGACCGCTCGCTGTTGTCGGCAAGCGAAGTGGCGTGGCTCAACGCGTACCATGCGCGCGTGCGTCAGACCATCACACCGATGGTCGACGCCGCGACGGCGAAGTGGCTGGAAGGGGTGACGCGGGCGATCTGATTGCCGGAATCTCGTCGCAGTCTTCGTCATCCTCTCCTGCGACAATGTAGTTCGGCGGAACGAAGCTCGTGGATGGTCGTGCCAAGCACGACCATGACGGCGGAGAGACGCTGTCGTGGCCTGCGTGTGCGTCATGCGTTTGTCGCATCCATAGCATGAGCTCTGTTTGCTTTCCCGCCGCAAGACAGCGCGAGTAAGGTTGCATCGGTTCCAACCGCGGTCCAAC
>DASYRS010000264.1:0-15296 GCA_036004205.1 Dongiaceae bacterium | reverse complement strand
GGTCGCCACGTTCCCCTCACTACGATGTCGCTGTCTCCAATCGTCTCCAACCGCACAACCTGGAATTGATCAGATCGACTGGAGCCTTTGGCGGAGAGGGTGGGATTCGAACCCACGGAACCCTTACGGGTTCGGCGGTTTTCAAGACCGCTGCCTTCAACCACTCGGCCACCTCTCCGTGTAATCAGCGTCGTAGCGTACTATCATTAAAAAACGGTTTTCAAGACCGGTGCCTTAAACCACTCGGCCACCCATCCCGCGCAGGGTCAGATAGGGCAGGGAGCAATCCGGGGTCAAGCAAGGCCGGCGCCCCCGAGTCGCGGCCGTCCGCTGTCACGGCTCGAATTTTGCCACAATTTCGACCGATAAATCCGTGGGATTCCGCGGTTTTTCGCGTTTCAAGGCGGCGTGAGTTGCATGGGGGCGGCGCGGGCTTTAGCCTGCCCCCGGCTTTTCCGCCACGATTCCTTGGGGCGCTTCCCTAACTTCGAGTTCTGACCGGCCGACCGACACCATGTGGACGATCCGACGCCATGTCCTGCCGATCCTGCTGGCCGCCGCCATGCTCGCCGGCTGCACCGAATCCAAGTTGGTGGTCGACCAGGCCAAGGTCATCACCAATCCCGGCTCGGCCAAGCCTGGGCCCTACAAGATCGGCAAGCCCTATCAGGTCAACGGGGTCTGGTACTATCCGAAGGCCGATTACAGCTACAACGAAACCGGCATCGCCTCCTGGTACGGCCCCGGCTTCCACGGCAAGCGCACCGCCAATGGCGAGGTCTATGACGAGAACGGCCTGACCGCCGCGCACAAGACGCTGCCCATGCCATCGATGATCCGTGTGACCAACCTGGAGAACGGGCGCTCCATCGAGGTCCGCGTCAACGACCGCGGCCCTTATGCCGCCGGCCGCGTGATCGACATGACCCGGCGCGGCGCGCAGCTGCTCGGCTTCATCAACAATGGCACGGCGCGCGTGCGGGTTCAGATCATGGTGGAGGAGAGCCAGCAATTGGCGGCCCTGGCTTCGCGGCAGGGCGGGGACCAGGTGCCGCCGCCGCCCAAGGCCGCGCCGGCGGGCGAGGTCACCCCGGGCGGCCTGCCGCCGATCGCGGGCTCGAAGGTGTCGCCGGCCAAGCCGCAAGCAGGCAGTCAGCCGGCGACCGTCGCCGTGCCGCAGCAGGGCACCGGGCAGGTCTCGGTCGCGGTGCCCCAGCCCGACGGCAAGGTGACCCAGGTCGCGGTCCGGCCGACCAGCATCTATATCCAGGCCGGCGCCTTCCTGCGCCAGGCCAACGCCAACCAGCTGGGCGGGCAGCTCCGGAAATACGGTCCCGTGAAGGTCGCGCCGGTGGTGGTGGAGCAGCAGCGCTATTATCGTGTCCGCATCGGCCCGATCGCTTCGGTCGAGGAGGCGGACAAGACACTGAAGCGCATGATTGCCGAAGGTCATCCGGAATCGCGCATCGTGGTGGATTAGCGCCCGAGAGGTGCGCGCCTGGCGCTTGACGCTCAGGTGGATTTAGCGGAGTTTCCGCGGCGGATGCCGCGCTGTAATGGTGAATGCGATGTTTTTGCGTCGAGTGATAGCTGCCCTTGTCCTGGTCGCCGCGCCGCTGCTTGCGCTCCCGTTCGTACCGGCAGCCGTGGCCGAGCCGATCGCGACCAACGCCAAGCATGTCTATATCGTGGACTTCCAGACCGGCGCTGTCCTCTACGACAAGATGGGCGAGGAGCGGCTGCATCCGGCTTCGATGAGCAAGCTGATGACGGCCTACATGCTGTTCGACGCCTTGAAGAAGGGCAACGTGAAGCTGACCGACACGTTCCACGTCAGCCAGAAGGCCTGGGCCATGCAGGGCTCGAAGATGTTCGTCGACATCGATTCCGACGTGAAGGTCGAGGACCTGATCCGCGGCATGATCATCCAGTCCGGCAACGATGCCTGCATCGTCGTCGCCGAAGGGCTGGCGGGCAGCGAAGACGCCTTCGCCGAGCGCATGAACGCCAAGGCCAAGGAGATCGGGCTCACCGGCAGCAATTTCATCAATTCGACCGGCTGGCCCGATGACAACCACTATATGACGGCCCAGGACATCGCCACCCTGTCGCGCCATATCATCGTCGACTTCCCGGAATACTACCCCTACTTCGCAGAGAAGGAATTCACCTGGCACGGTATCAAGCAGGGCAACCGCAATCCGCTGCTCTATCGCGCGGGCTCCGGTGTCGACGGATTGAAGACCGGCCACACGGAAGAAGCCGGCTACGGCGTTGCCGCCTCCGCGATGCGTGACGGCCGCCGCATCATCATGGTCGTGCACGGCCTCAACGACATGCAGGAGCGCGCCGACGAGGAAGGCCAGTTGCTCGACTGGGCGTACCGCGAGACCGGCAACTATACCGTTGCCTCCAAGGGCGCGGTGCTGGCGGAGGCGCCGGTGGAATATGGCGCGGCCCCAGCCGTCCCGTTGACCATCTCGCAGAACCTGGTGCTGACGCTGCCGAAGGCCGATCGTCAGAAGGTGACGGCAAAAGCGATCCTGCAGACGCCGATCATGGCGCCGCTGGTCGCGGGGCAGGAGCTGGGCAAGCTCGTGGTGACGGCGCCGAACATGCCGGAGTTCACCTATCCGCTGGTGGCGGCGGAGAACGTGCCGGAGATGGGCCTCACCACCCGTATTTTCACCAACCTCAATCGCCTGGTGTTTGGCTCAGCCCAATGAGGCGGGCGAGCGCCCAATGAACGCAGCACCGACACGCTTCATCGTCTTCGAAGGCGGGGAAGGCGCGGGCAAGTCGACCCAGGTTCAGCGCCTGGCGGAGGCTTTGCGCGCGCGCGGCGAGGATGTGCTGACGACGCGCGAACCGGGCGGCTCGCCCGGCGCGGAAGCGATCCGCGCTTTGCTGGTCTCGGGCGACACGGCGCGCTGGTCGCCGGAGACCGAGGCGCTGCTGATCTATGCGGCCCGCATGGACCATCTGGACCGCACCATCCGCCCCGCGCTGGCGAAGGGCCAATGGGTGATCTGCGACCGGTTCGCGGATTCCACCATGGCGTACCAGGGCTACGGCATGGGCGTCGATCGCGCCTATCTGGAAGAGTTGCGCACGCGCGTCGTGCGGCGCGACGATCCGGGACTGACGCTGATCTTCGACCTGCCGGTCGAGGTGGGCTTGGCCCGCGCGGTTGCCAGCCAGCGCTATGAAAAGATGGGACGGGAGTTTCACGAAAAGCTGCGCGCCGCGTTCCGGGAGATCGCGGCCGCCAAGGACGGCCGCCGGCGCGTCGTCATCGACGCCGGCAAGAGCCAGGTCGAGGTTGCGCGCCAGGTGCTGGATGTGGTCGCCGCCGCCTATGGGCTGAAAGCCTGATGCCACCGAAAGCGAAGATCATCGAGGCGCCGGTCGAGACCGGGCCGGCCTGGACCCCCCGGCTGATCGGTCATGAGGACGCGGAGCAGGCGTTTCTCAAGGCGTTCGCCGCCGGGCGGCTGCCGCATGCCTGGCTGATCTCCGGCCCGCAAGGTGTGGGCAAGGCGACCTTCGCCTATCGCATCGCGCGCTTCCTGCTGGCGCAGCCGATGCCGGCGGAGGAGGGCGGCTTGTTCGGTGGCGGCGCGCCGGCGGCGCCGACCAATCTCGAGATGGCGCCCGGCCATCGCGTGTTCCGCCAGGTGGCGCAGCGGGGCCATCCGGATTTCCGGCTGCTCGAGCGCACGCCCAACCCCAAGACCGGGCGGATGCGCAGCGAAATCGTCATCGAGGATGTGCGCGCGGTCATCGATTTCCTGCACCTGAAGCCGGCCGCCAGCCCGTGGCGCGTGGTGATCGTCGACAGCGCCGACGACCTCAACCGCAACTCCGCCAACGCGCTGCTCAAGATCCTGGAGGAGCCGTCCGCGAATACCGTCATCCTGCTGCTCAGCCACGCGCCGCAGGCCCTGCTGCCAACCATCCGATCGCGCTGCCGCAAGCTGGTGCTGCAGCCCTTGCGGCGCGATCTCGCGGCGTCGGAACTCGCCGCCCGCTTCCCGGATATTAAGGCGCAGGATCGTGACCTGGCGGTGGCGACCGCCGGCGGCAGTTTGGGCCAGGCGATCCGCATGATGGAGCGGGACGGCGTCGGCCTGCTGCGCGATCTCGGCGCGCTGCTGGCGAGCTGGCCGAAGCTCGATGCGGGGCTACTGCACCGGCTGGGCGACAAGCTGGGCGGACGGGACCAGGATGCGCAGTTCGACCTGGCGGTGGAGCTGCTGGGCTGGTGGTTCGCCCGCATGGCACGCATAGCAGCCACCGGGGAAAAGCCGGAAACCCAGCTTTTCGAAGGGGAAATGGCCCTGATCGGCCGCATGCAGGCAGCGGCCAGCCTTGATCGCTGGCTCGGCGTATGGGAAAAGGTCAGCCGTCTGTTCGACCGGGTGCGCGCTGTGAACCTGGACCGAAAGCAGGCCTGGGTCGCAGCATTCCTCGCCATCGAAGGCACCGGACGCTAAGCCCCAAGGCCGCATTACCGAGCCCTTGCGGAGTTGAGAGCCGATGGCCGAGGCCGAACGCTACTATGTGACCACGCCGATCTATTACGTGAACGATGTGCCGCATATCGGGCACGCGTACACCACGCTCGCCTGCGATGCGCTGGCGCGGTTCATGCGCTTGGACGGGCGCGCAGTGCATTTCCTGACCGGCACGGACGAGCACGGCCAGAAGGTGGAGAAATCGGCGCAGGCCGCCGGCATGTCGCCCAAGGACTTTACCGACAAGGTGTCGCAGAACTTCCGCGATCTCGCCAAGGCGATGAACTTCTCCAACGACGATTTCATCCGCACCACCGAGGAGCGGCACATCAAGTCGTGCCAGGAGATCTGGCGGCGGCTGAAGGATCGCGGCGAGATCTATCTCGGCTCCTACGCCGGCTGGTACGCCGTGCGCGACGAGGCCTACTACGGCGAGGACGAGCTCACCACCACGCCGAGCGGCAAGAAGATCGCGCCGTCCGGCGCCGAAGCGGAGTGGGTGGAGGAGCCGAGCTATTTCTTCAAGCTGTCGCAATGGGGCGACAAGCTGCTGAAGTTCTACGAGGACAATCCTTTGTTCCTCGCCCCGGATTCACGACGCAACGAGGTCATCAGCTTCGTGAAGTCGGGCCTGCGCGACCTCTCGGTCTCGCGCACCACCTTCAACTGGGGCGTGCCGGTGCCGGACGATCCGGAGCACGTGATGTATGTGTGGCTCGACGCCCTTGTCAACTATATCACCGCGGTCGGCTTCCCCGACGAGAACGCGCCGGACTACAAGAAGTTCTGGCCCGCCGACCTGCACATGGTCGGCAAGGACATCGTGCGCTTCCATACCATCTACTGGCCGGCCTTCCTGATGGGCGCGGGATTGGAGCCGCCGCGGCGGGTATTCGCGCACGGCTGGTGGACCAATGAAGGGCAGAAGATGTCCAAGTCGCTGGGCAACGCGTTGGAGCCGCATGCCATGGTCGCCAAGTATGGGCTCGACCAGGTGCGCTATTTCCTGCTACGCGAGATTCCGTTCGGCAATGACGGCGATTTCTCGCACCGTTCGATGGTGCACCGGATGAACGGCGACCTTGCCAACGATCTCGGCAACCTGGCGCAGCGCGTGCTCTCGATGATCAACAAGAACTGCGACGCCAAGGTGCCGCAGCCCGGCGCCTTCACCGACGCCGACAAGACGCTGCTGGGCTCGGCTCATGGGCTGCTGGCGAAAGTGCGGCCGCTGTTCGCGGAGCAGGCGTTCCACCGCGCGCTGGAGGCGATCTGGCAGGTGGTGGGCGACGGCAATCGCTATGTCGACGAGCAGGCCCCCTGGGGATTGAAGAAGACCGATCCGGCGCGCATGGCGACCGTCCTCTATGCGCTGGCCGAGACAGTGCGGCACCTCGCGATCCTGGTGCAGCCGATCATGCCGGACTCTATGGCGAAGATGCTGGACCAGCTCGCCGTGCCGGCCAATGCACGCACGTTCGCGGCGCTGGGTGAGGGCAGGGCGCTGAAAGCCGGCGTCGCACTGCCGAAGCCAGAAGGCGTGTTCCCGCGCTACGTCGAAGAGGCGGGGCAGTGAGCGTGCTGCGCGCATGCCATTTCTCTCGTTGCTCTCGTCCCCTCCCCCAAACTGGGGGAGGGCTAGGGAGGGGGAAGCCGCGCCTCGGCGCCAGACAGCTTTCGCTCGCTTCCCCCACCTCGATCCTCCCCCATGTTGGGGGAGGAGGAACGGAAAATAGGGCGGAGGGGTTTCAGCGTTGATGACGTCAGTTACCCCCGAGCTCGTCGACTCCCATTGCCATCTCGACTTCCCGGAATTCGCGGCGGAACTGGATGCGGTGGTGGCGCGCGCCAGGGAGGCGGGGGTCGGGCGATTGCTCACCATCTGTACGCGGCTCAGCAAGTTCGACGAGGTGCTGGGCGTGGCCGAGCGGTTCGATCGGATGTTCTGCTCGGTCGGCGTCCATCCCCACGAAGCGGCACACGAGACGGACATCGTGCTCGAGCGTATCGTGGCGCTGGCGAAGCACCCGAAGGTAGTCGGGATCGGCGAAGCCGGGCTCGATTATTACTACGACAAGAGCCCGCACGATAAGCAGCAGGAGGTGTTCCGCCTCCATATCGAGGCGGCGCGCCAGACCGGCCTACCGCTGATCGTCCACAGCCGCGACGCCGACGAGGACACCGTGACGCTGCTGCGCGAAGGCGCGGACAAAGGCGGCCTGAAGGGCGTCATCCACTGCTTCACGGCCACGCAATATCTGGCCGATGCGGCGCTGGAGATGGGGTTCTTCATCTCGCTGTCCGGCATCGTCACTTTCAAGAATGCCGAGGCCCTACGCCAGGTCGCCAAGACGGTGCCTCTGGACCGGCTGCTGGTGGAAACGGACTCGCCCTATCTGGCACCCATGCCGATGCGCGGCAAACGCAACGAGCCAAGCTTCGTGCGCCACACCGCGACCTATGTCGCCGATATGCTGGGAATTCCGTTCGCGGAGCTGGCGGCGCTGACGACCGCGAATTTCGAGCGGCTGTTCGACAAGACCATGAAGGCGGCGGCGTGAAGGTCACGATCCTCGGTTGCGGCGGTTCGGGCGGCGTCCCGTTGGTGGGGCCGCATTGGGGCGAGTGCAATCCCGACAATCCCAAGAACCGGCGCCGGCGCGTCTCGATCGCGCTGCGGCAGCGAGAGACCACGATCCTGGTGGACACCTCGCCGGATTTGCGGGCCCAGTGCCTGGATGCCGGCATCGCGCAGGTTTCCGCCATCCTCTACACCCACGACCACGCCGACCATACCCAGGGCATCGACGATGCGCGGTTCCTGAAAAGACCGGCGGGGCAGGCGACCATTTCCGCCTACGGCACGCGCGAGACGCTGGCGGTCATGACCGGCCGGTTCGACTACATTTTCCGCCAGAACACCGAGGGGTCTGGCCATCTCTACAAGCCGTTCCTAAGCGCGGTGGAAGTAACCGGGCCGTTCGCCATCGACGGCATTCCGGTGGTCGCGTTCGAGCAGGATCACGGCTTCGGCTCCACCAGCACAGGCTATCGCATCGGCAACGTCGCCTATTGCACCGACGTGGCGAAGCTGTCGGACGATGCGTTGGCGAAGCTCCATGGCCTCGACCTCTTCGTCGTCGATTGTCTGCGCTACGAGCCGCATCCGACTCACGCCCATTTCGACCAGGCGCTGGCCTGGGCCGCGCAACTGAAGCCCAGGCACACCGTGCTGACGCATATGAACCACATGGTCGATTACGACGTCATCAAGGCGAAATGCCCGCCGGGCGTGGAACCAGCCTATGACGGGCTGGAGATCGAGGTCCCGGACGTCGGCTAGCGCAGGACCATGCCGACCCGCTGAACGTTGGAGGCCATGTTGCCTTTTGCGCTGCCGGGGCTAAGCTCCATAGAACTTCCGCCGGGAAATGACGATGAATGCCATCAAATTCCGTACTGAAATTCCGGTATTCTTGGCTTGTGCTCTGTCGCTGGCCCTCTACTTTGTTGTCATCCCAGGCCCCAGCAAGGACTGGACGCTCGATCTGCTCTCTGGATTGGTCGCTGCAGTCGCCAGTCTCGCCGCGTGCTCCCTGTTGGTACGGGTGCTATCACACCGGAAAACTTCTCTCTTGTGGGGGCTGCTCATCAGCGCCTTGGCGCTGGTGTGCCTTTCGCAGATTCTTGAAGCCCTGAGCGATCGTCTCGGGGAACCCTTTCGAGGGATTGATCTTGACGATTATCTTATCCTTGCCGTCGGCCCGTTGATCCTCTGGGTGGCGACCCGCTTCGATCCGGTCTTTAGGCGCGCAAGGCGCGTGACTGCCCTGGGTTTTGGCATCCAATTGATATCGACCTTCCTGGATATCGGCGTTGTCGCGGGAGAGGTCGATGGCGGGCCGGTTCTGTGGTTCCCGTTGACAGACTTCGCAAACTTTCTTTCAACGTCCCTCTATCTCCTGGCGGTGTTCTGGATGGTTTTCGACACTGGGCGCGCCCTCGGGCTGTTGCCTTCGGACACTGCTCTTTACCCGGCGCGTCTGCGCGAGCCAGGCGACGGGAGGCCTCGGTCGATGCGAGATCGACTCTTTCCTCCGCCCTTTATGCTTGGGTTGCACTTGCCTCCGCCGGAGGCGCACGCAGGCCGCGTTCATCGCCTCTGCAATCAAGCTCTGTGGCCGGCCGGAGACGTGCTCATCAGCGCCCGCAACTTGCTCTTGATAGCGGCGTGGCCCGGCATAGCGTCAGTGCGTGCGATGAAGCAGGTGCTGAAGCGCGGGGATGCCCTGCGGAGGCTCAGCGGCAAGTCAAGATCACGGCAGTTCTTCGAGCAGATGAAGTTGGCCATCCGCTATCGCATCCCACCCGCCTACTACTACAACTACGAGCTCTATCGGCCCGAACAGCAGCGATTGGCGCCTCACTATCTGATGCGCCACGAGACCAAAGACGTGGCGTACAAATTGCTCCATCCCGCCATCGGCGGGAGACAACCGACGCCGCTAAAAGACAGGGCCGGCTTTGCCCGCCACTGTCAGAATCATGGGCTAGCGCACGTTCCCACCCTCCTCGTGTTCGAGAATGGCCGGCCCTTTAACGGCGACCTTCCCGGAATCGATCTCTTCGTCAAGCCAGTCCGGGGAGACGGCGGCGACGCGGAAATATGGAATGCTTTGGGGCGAGGCAGATATCGGGATAGCCGAGGTTGGGAACTCCATGCGGGCGCGCTACTGGAGCACCTCCGGGATCTTTCACGCTTCGTGGAGCCGTACATCGTTCAGCCCGCGCTACGCACCCATTCTTCGATTGCCGATCTGGCGCCTGGCGCGCTCTGCACGGTGCGGATGTTGAGCTGCCGCGCCGAGAATGGTGCTTTCGAACTGACAAATGCCGCCTTCCGGATGCCCATCAGTCCCCCCTTGGCGACGGACAGCTTTCAGGCAGATGGCATTGCGTCGTCCGTCAATGTGAAGACGGGAAGACTGGGGCGGGCGACCGATCTTGCGATGGAAGGCAAGACGACTTGGTATGAAAGGCATCCTTTCGCCGGGACGCAGATCGAAGGACGCCAGCTGCCAATGTGGCAAGAGGCTGTTGATTTGGTGCTGCGCGCGCACAAGGCATTTGGCGACTACGCGCTGATCGGCTGGGATGTGGCCATTTTGGATGACGGCCCGACTTTGATCGATGGTGATCAGGCACCGGATGTGGACATCCTGCAGCGAACCAGCAGGGGGCCTATTGGTAATGGTCGGTTCGGCGAATTGCTGGCCTACAATTTGGAGCATCGCCCGACGATGTCGCGGTTTGGATGGACGGACTCCATGGACTCTGACATTGCGGTTGACAGCGAATAGCCCGCGGCCTACCTAGCCGCTGGCGTCATCGGGACGGACGCCGCCGGGCGTCGCCTGCCGCCCCGGATTTCCATCGTTCGAATCGACGGGGGAGGGAGGCGAGATGATCACGGCCTTTGTCTTCAAGGGCGGTTCGCTGACCAAGAGCATCCTGTCCGGCACCGCGAACCTTGCCGTCGCCGAAGCCTTGCCGCCGGTCGACAATCTGCCGAGCCATGTGCAGGCGGTGGCCGAGCATGCCGCGGACACGCTGTCGCGCGATGCGGTGTGGGTCGATCTGTGCAATCCATTGCCGTCCGAAATCGCCGCGGTCGAGCGCGCCTTCGGCATGGAAGTGCCGACCCGCGAGGAGATGGGCGAGATCGAGGCATCGAGCCGGCTTTATACCGAGAATGGCGCCCTGGTCATGACCGCGCCGATCCTGCACCGCGCAACCGCGGAATTTCCCGAGAGCGGCGTCATCACCTTCATCCTACTGGCGGAGACGCTGGTGACGGTGCGCTTCGTCGATCCGCTGCCGTTCGCGGTGTTCGCGCGCCGGGCGGAGCGCAATCCCGGCATGGCGGCCACCGCCCAGGCTGCCCTAATGGGACTGCTGGAGAGCATCACCGACCGCCTGGCCGACGTGCTGGAGCTGGCGCAGGCCGACATGGAACACGTCTCGCGCGACATCTTCGCCAAGCGGGCCGCTCTCACCGCCGGCGGGCAGAGCAGGGAGGCGCGGCGCAAGGCGCCCGACCTCCAGGAAACCCTGCGGCGGATCGGGCGGGTCGGCGACCTCGCGACCAAGGCGCGGGATTCGTTGCTCGGCCTCAGCCGCATCGCGGTGTTCCTGAACGCCCAGGTAGATATGAAAAAGGACATCAAGGCGCGCATCAAGACTCTGTCGCGCGACATCGCCTCGATCACCGATCACGCCCATTTCCTGGCCGGCAAGGTGAACTTCCTGCTGGATGCGACCCTCGGCCTCATCAATATCGAGCAGAACGCCATCATCAAGATTTTCACGGTCGCGGCGGTCGCGTTCCTGCCGCCGACCTTGATCGCCAGCATCTACGGCATGAACTTCGACACCATGCCCGAGCTGCACTGGGCGCACGGCTACCTGTTCGCCATCGGCTTGATGGTGTTATCGGCGATCGTGCCGATGTGGTATTTCCGGCGGCGCGGGTGGCTATGACCGGTCGCGGCGGACGATCCTCTCGTACATGAGCTCGTAGGGCACGAAGCCGGCCCGTTCATAGGCCCGGCAGGCGATCCGGTTCACCACCAGCACGTTGACGCGGAACCGCGCGATCGGCGCCTGGGCGGCGAGGTGGCGCTCCAGCACGTCCAGCAGCGTCTGGGCCAAGCCCGTGCCGCGATGCTCGGGCGCGACGTAGATGTCGGAGCAATAGCCGTAGATGCAGGAATCCGAGGTCTCGAGGACCACGTCATAGGCTTCGACGAAACCGGCGACGATGCCAGCGAACCGCCCGGCCAGTTCGGCGACAAAGATGCCACCGGCCTTGGCCGTCAGTTCCTCCAGGAGCCGGTCGAAATAGACGTCCGTATTGCCGTCGCCCGGCAGGCGCGTGTCGTGCATCGCGCGCTCATGCTCCTGCAGGCCGATCAGGGCGTCGATGACCGCGGCACGGTCGGATGCGACGTAGGGGCGGATGACAAAGTCCATCCGCTCCTCAAACCATGACGGCCAAGGCCTGTCAAAGCGCGAGCCGTGTGGTAAGGAAGCCGGCATGCTCAAGAACTGGATCATCTACCTCGTGGGTCCGGGGGGCGTTGGTAAGCTGACCGTCGCCAGGCAGCTTGCCCGAGCCGCCGGCTGCAAAGTCGTCGACAATCACTATTGGCTCAATCCGATCTTTGGCTTGCTGCACCAGGATGGCGTTACGCCGCTGCCGAAAGGCATCTGGCCGCTGGCGGATCAGGTCCGTAGCGCGGTCCTGGAGACGATCGCGGCATACTCGCCGCCGGACTGGAGCTTTGTCTTCACGCACTCCGCCGTCGGCATCCCGGACTATTACGCCGCCGACATGATCATCGCCCGGGGCCTCGCCTCGGTCGCGGAGCGGCGGCGTGCCCGGAAACTTGCCGTCCGGCTGACCTGCGCGCCGGACGAGCTGATGAGGCGCATCGCCACGCCGGAGCGTCGCGACCAGATGAAAGGCTGCGATACCGAGGAAGCGCGCATCAATGCCAGCCTGCCGCCGTTCGATCCTGGCTGGCCGGAAACGATGACCGTCGATACAACCAATCTGACGGCGCAACAGACCACCGAGCGCGTCATGGCGCGGACCAAGGAAGTAACGGCGCCGACCTGAGCGAGTGGCTAAAAGCAGCCTGAACTCTGGCCGGACATCGTCAGGCGATGAGCCCGAACGCCTGTCAAAATGCGTTCTGGTCGGTCCTGTCGGCGACGAAGGTGCCGAGCGCCCGGATCGTGCGGCACGCGGCGAGGTCGGTGGCATCGACGTCGATCCCGAACTCTTCCTCGATCGCCACGGCCAGCTCTGCGAGTGCGATGATGTCGAGGCCGAGGTCGGCATGCAGATCGTGCTCGGGAGCGAGATCGGCGGTCGCGCCCGACGCGTGCGCACGCAGCAACGGCGCGAGGGCGTCGAGCATCCGGCTGGCTGCCGGTTCGGCGTTTGCTAATATGCCGTCGAGCATGGACGCGGTTCCGAGGTGAGCCATGGGACGATTGGGGACCCATTCGCCTTAAGCTCGGATTAATGCGGCACGGGATTCACTTAGCATATATTTTCCATAATATACATTATGCGAATAACGGACTAAGAAACGAAGGCCAATCAAATGCTTGAATCTGCTCCATCCGATCGCACTTCAACCGCCTTTTCAAAGCTCCTGGCCATTATGGCGAAGCTGCGCGACCCCAATGGCGGCTGCCCCTGGGACCTGGAACAGAGCTTCCGCACCATCGTGCCGCACACCATCGAAGAGGCCTACGAGGTGGCGGACGCGATCGAGCAGGACGACATGGAGGGCCTCAAGGGAGAGCTGGGCGACCTGCTGTTCCAGACCGTGTTCTATGCCCAGATGGCGCGCGAGGCCGGCACCTTCGCCATGGCGGATGTGATCGAGACGCTGAATGCCAAGATGGTGAAGCGTCATCCCCACGTGTTCGGCGACCTGGAGATTGGCGACGCGGCCGAGCAGACCCATGCCTGGGAGCGCCAGAAGGCCGACGAGCGCGCAGCCGCCGCGGCCGCCCGCGGCCAGAAGCCAAGTGCCCTGGATGGCGTGACGGGCGGCCTGCCCGCCCTCACCCGCGCCGTGAAGCTGCAGAACCGTGCCGCGCGGGTCGGGTTCGAATGGCCGGAGCCTGTCCAGGTGCTGGACAAGATCGCGGAGGAGACCGCGGAGATTCGCCAGGCGCTTGAACAAAAGGCGCCAAAGGATTCAATCGCCGAGGAAATCGGCGATCTGCTGTTCGCGGTGGTGAACCTGGCGCGGCACCTGGAGATCGACAGCGAGACCGCCCTGCGCACCGCCAACCGCAAGTTCGAGCGCCGCTTCCGCCGGGTCGAGGAAGTGCTGGCCGCGCAAGGAAAAGAGCCGGCCGGCAGCACGCTCGAGGAGATGGAAGCGGCCTGGGCCAAAGCAAAAGCCGAGGAACGCTGAGGAACGAACCCATGCCGATGGAACGGGTCGCCAGCGGTGCAATGCGAACCGACGCGGAGGTCGGGCGCGCCTGGGATGAGAATGCCGAGCAATGGGTGCGCCAGGTCCGCGCCGGGTGGGACCGCTATCGCGAAGACTTCAACAACCCGATGTTCCTCGCCTTCCTGCCGGAGCTGGCGGGAAGGACTGTCATCGATCTCGGCTGCGGCGAGGGCCGCAACACCCGGGAATTCGCGCGGCGCGGCGCACGCCTCACGGGCATCGACGTCTCGGCGAACATGATCGAGGCGGCGATCGCAGCGGAAGCACAAGAGCCGCTAGGAATTTCCTATCGCGTGCTGTCGTTCTCCGACCTCCGCGCTTATACGGACGACAGTTTCGACCTGGCTCTGTCGACCATGGCGCTGATGGACGGCCCCGACTTCGCGGGCGCCGCGCGCGAAGCCTATCGCGTGCTGCGGCCGGGCGGCGGCTTCTATTTCAGCGTCCTGCATCCCTGCTTCGTGACGCCGATGCAGAAATGGATCCTGAACGAGGCGGGCCAAGAGATCGGCTTCAGGGTCGGCGAATACTTCTCGGACGACGTCCACATCGACCGCTGGCGCTTCAAGGCAGCGCCGGAAGAGAGCGGCGAGCTGTTCGCGATCCCCCGCTTCCCGCATCGCATGGAAACCTATATCAACGGGCTCGCCGGCGCCGGCTTCCGTATCCTGAAGATGCAGGAACCGCGGCCCAGCGAAGACATGGTCGCCACGCTGCCGCGCCTCGCACGGCTGCGCCGGCACATCCCGATCTTCATCTATTTCGCCGCTGAGAAACCAGGGAACCAACAATGAAACTGAGTCAGTTCAAGGTCCTCACCTTCGATTGCTATGGCACGCTGATCGACTGGGAGAGTGGGATGGTGGAGGCGCTGGGGCCCCTCACCAGCCGCGTGACGCCGTCCCTCACCCGCAACCAGATCCTCGAAGCGCATGCACGGCACGAGGCGGCGCAGGAGCGCTGGACGCCGGCGCGCCGATATCGCGAGCTGCTGGCCGTCGTCTATAAGCGCCTCGCCGAGGAATGGGGCGTCGCGGCGCCGTGGGAGGAATGCCAGGCCTATGGCCGGTCGGTCGGCAACTGGCCGGCCTTTCCGGATTCAGCCGAAGCGCTGCAGTACCTGAAGAAGCACTACAAGCTGGTGATCCTGTCCAACGTCGACAATGAGAGCTTCGCGGCCAGCAACAAGAGGCTGCAGGTGGCGTTCGACGCCATCCTCACCGCCGAGGATATCGGGTCGTACAAGCCCGACGACCGGAACTTCCGCTACATGATCGAGACGCTCGGCGGCATGGGCATCGGCAAGGAGCAGATCCTGCACACGGCGGAGAGCCTGTTCCACGACCACGAACCGGCCAACCGCGCCGGCCTCACCTCGTGCTGGATCTATCGCCGGCATGGCGACACCGGCTTCGGCGCGACCATGGCGCCGTCGGTAACGCCGAAATACCAGTTCCGTTTCACCAGCATGATGGAGATGGCGATGGCGCACCAGGCGGAGCTGGCGCAGCGGTAAGCTCAGGGAGCTGTCAGCGCTCCGGCTTGCAGGGATCTGGTGCGGTCCCCGTGGTAGCGGCCGGAACCGACCGGCGCGCAATCGGATCGGCGCCTCGAGGCAGCTGCGCAGGATCGCCGACAGCTGCGACAGCAGCGCAGCCTGCCCGTTCCTGGATCTGAGCGTTCATCGCCGACTGATGCGTCGTATCCTGCGGGTTGCCGGACAAGCCAAATAGCA
>DASYRS010000263.1:0-10368 GCA_036004205.1 Dongiaceae bacterium | reverse complement strand
AGGTAGTCGACGACGGCCTGGGCGTTGCGGCAATGCTCGCGCATGCGCAGGGGCAGCGTCTCCAGCCCCTGGATGAACTGGAACGCATTGAACGGGCTCATGGCGTAACCAAGGTCGCGCTGGATGGTGACGCGCGCCTTGATGATGTAGGCGATGGGGCCGAGCGGCTTCACCGCCTGGGTCCACACCGCGCCGTGATAGCTGGGATCCGGCTGGTTGAGCAGCGGGAAGCGCTCGGCGTGCTTCTCCCAGTCGAAGTTGCCGCCATCGACCAGCAGGCCGCCGATCGAGGTGCCGTGGCCGCCGATATACTTGGTGGTCGAATAGACGACGATCGCCGCGCCATGCTCGAACGGCTTGCACAGGATCGGACAAGCGGTGTTGTCCATGATCAGCGGCACGCCGAGCGAGCGCCCGATGTCGGCGACTTCCTTGATCGGGAACACATGCAGTTTCGGGTTGGGCAGCGTTTCCGCGTAGTAGGCGCGCGTCTTCTTGTCGGTCGCCTTGCGGAAATTCTCGGGGTCGGCCGGGTCGACGAAGCGCACCTCGATGCCTTGGGTCTTGAAGGTGTTGGCGAACAGGTTCCAGGTGCCGCCGTAGAGATCGGTCGAGCTGACGATGTTGTCGCCGGCCTGGGCGATATTCTGGATCGCCATCGCCGAAGCGGCCTGTCCCGAGCTGACTCCCAATGCCGCGACGCCGCCTTCGAGTGCGGCGATCCGCTCCTCGAGCACGGCGTTGGTCGGGTTCATGATCCGCGTGTAGATGTTGCCGAATTCCTTCAGGCCGAACAGATTGACCGCGTGCTCGGTGTCGCGGAACTGATAGGACGTGGTCTGGTAGATCGGCACCGCCACCGATCCCGTCGCCGGATCGGACCGGTAGCTGCCGCCATGCAGGGCAAGGGTCTGGGCATTCTTCGATGTCGTCGTCACGCACGGTCTCCTTCGATTGCTGGACAATCCAGTCGGCCGCCGGCCGCTGAATATGGGATTTCGCCGCTGGGTGCGCGCGCGGGCATCACCCGCAAATCCTGCGGCTTCGTCCGGCAGCTTAGGGGACCATCCTCAAGCGGCCGTCAAAGAAGCATCAAAAAGCGACAAAAAGCGGCGTCAAAGTGGGGCGACGGCGTGCAAGCTCAGTGTTGCTGATCGTCCTTACCCTCGGAAGGCCAGATCCGAATGTGCTACGCCGACGCTCTCAGCCGTGTTCGGTGATGATCGCCCCGAAGGCGCTCATCGGCGCAAGGAATGCGCTGAAGCTTGCCGATATTGCTGCTGTCGACGATGAGACCTCGCATCGACGCCAGCGGTCGAGAGGAAGGCGACGCTGATGCCGAAGCGACTTCAGTGCCCTTCAGAACGGAATGGGTTCTGTAATATATCTGATAAGAGTTGTTAACGGCGCAAGGCGCCGAAGGCGGAGCGAAACTGGAGATCACCGAACATGCGTTTTGCGATGTGGGCCTATCCGTGGGATGTGCTCGACGTTGGCCTCGACACTGCGGTCGCCGATCTACGGGACCGCGCGGGGGTGAACGGCATCAATCTCGCCACTTCCTATCATGCCGGGCGCTTCTTCCAGCCGCGCAGCCCAGTCCGCAAGACCTATTTCCCGGAGGACGGCACGATTTATTTCCGCCCCAACCCCGCGCTGTGGGCGGACCGCGCCATCGCTCCGAAGATGGCCGAGCTGGTGGCGGAACGCGGCGACATCCTGGCCGAGCTGGCCCGCCGGCGCGACGAGACCGGATTGGCCGTCGCCTGCTGGACAGTCTGCCTGCACAATACGCGGCTGGGACTGCTGCATCCTGGCGCCTGTACGCGCAACGCCTTTGGCGATCCGAACTATTACAGCCTGTGCCCCAGCCATCCGGATGTGCGCGCCTACGCCGTCACATTGGTGCAGGATCTGTCGCGGCAATACCGGCCGGAGACCATCCAGCTCGAGAGCCCCGGCTTCATGGGCTACCGTCACGGCTTCCATCATGAATTGGATGGCGTCGGCCTCGCGCCGGAAGACGATTTCCTGCTTTCGCTCTGCTTCTGCGATGCGTGCCTGCGACGCGCCGCCGCCGCCGGGACCGACGGCGAGGCGGCGCGGCGCACGGTGCGCGCCTGGATCCAGGAGAGCGCCGAGAGTGCGGTGCCGCAGCCGCGATGGCCGGATTTTGCGCAGCGTGGCTCGGACGTATTCCGCGATCACGCGGCGGTCGAGGCCTATGTGCTGTGGCGGTTCGAGCCGGTCACCAGCCTGGTCGCCGAAATCCGCGTCGCGGCGGACGCGGGTACGCGCATCGAAGTGATCGACGGCAAAGACGGCTGGCGGTCGGGTAGCGATCTCTCAGCCCTCAGCAAGATCTGCGATGGCGTCGTGTTCTGCGCTTATGACCGCTCGCCCGCGGCGGTCGGCGCGGACGCCGAAGCCGTGCACCGCATGCTGCCGCCGAAGTGCGCGCTCGGAATCGGCATGCGCTTGTTCCATCCCGAAATGCAATCAGCAAACGACATCGTGGCGCGCAGCATCGCCGCGGCCAAGGCCGGCGCCACGATGCTTCACTACTACAATTACGGCTTGGTGCCGGCCGCGCGGCTCGACTGGGTCCGCGCGGCGGTCGATGCCATGCAAACGCGACTGAGCGTCGGCGCGCCCGGGAGGATTTGAGCCTCCAATCTCCGGATAGTCCGGCGCTCTGCTCCTGCTGCGCTACGGGCGCCCATTGGCCGGCCGCTATCGTGTGTAGTAGTCGCGGTCGACGAAACCGGCACGACGTGAGGCAGCAGGCCCTGAAACCTGCGTCCCGAGCCGCACGGGCAAGGATCGTTGCGACCGAGCTTCTCGACCAGCTCCTTGTCGCCATGCACCACGCGGTCGCCACGCTTGACGTGGGCCTCAGAGCTAAAAGCCCCTCCGGCGCTTGCTCATCGTCTCATGCGGGAACTCGTTTCTCTTGCGTGCCATGACATCCTCCTCTTGCTTTTCGATCGATGGTCGGGGTGCGAGGATTTGAACCTCGGGCCTCCCGGATCCGAACCGGGCACTCTCAACCGGACTGAGCTACACCCCGACGAAATCACGTCCGCGCCGTGCGGCGCCGGACAACAAAAAACCCCACCGAGCGGGCCGCATCTCGCGGAGCTCGGTGGGGTCCCAGCGGGACCTTATGCGCGGCGTCACACCGCCGGCGCACCCTCCGAACTCGACGATGCCGGTCGCCCGCGCAGGATCGCCGCGGGCACAGCAATGCCGGCGGCGAGCACGGTCTTCGCCGGCGCCCTTCCTGGCAGTGATGCATGCAGCGCGGTCATGGCTTCGATCCTCTCCTCTCGCGGCAAGATTTCATGCGCGCGACTTCAGCGAGGGCGCGCATATAGCCGAAGCGTGCTTATCCGTCAAGCTGAGGAGAGGTCATGTCGCCTCGGCCTGGACCTGGCGCCAGGCGCCGATGATGGCGGCGGCCGAGCGATCGCCGTCCTCTTCGGTCGTGGCCCAAGAGGTGACCGAGAGGCGCATGATCCAGCGTCCCTTCCACTCGGCGCCGGCGGCAAAGCAGGTGCCTTCCGCCTGGATGCGCTCGATCACCCTGCTGGTCAGGATGTCGTCGGAGCGTTCGCCAAAGCGCACGACCACCTGATTGAGATCGACGTCGTTCAAGACGCGAACGCCGGCTTCTTCCCGAAGCACCTGTGCCATGCGCTGGGCGATCCGGCAGTGATGCGCGACCAACCGCGCGATCCCTTGCCGGCCGAGCGCGCGGATCATCGCCCAGGCCGTGAAGCCGCGCGCGCGGCGCGACAGCTCGGGCACATAATGCGAGGGGTTGCGCTCGTTCGCTGCGGCGGTCGGCAGATAGCTTGCCGTGATCGCCATGGCACGACGGTGCGCGTCCGCATCGCGCACGATGGCAAAGCCGCAATCGTACGGCAGTTGCAGCCACTTGTGGCCGTCGGTTGCCCAGGAATCGGCGTGCTCCATCCCGATCGCGAGCGATGCCCGCTCCGGGCAGGCGCGCGCCCATAAGCCGAAAGCGCCATCGACATGCATCCAGGCATTGCTGCGACGTGCGATCGCCGCGATCTCGCGGATCGGGTCGAAAGCGCCGGTGTTGATGTGGCCGGCCTGCGCAATCACGATGGTCGGCTCCTCCCCGCCCCGCATCGCGGATTCGAAGTCGCCGATCTTCATCCGCCCCATGGCATCGGTTGGTATTCGGGTGACGCGGCTATGGCCGAGGCCCAGGAACTGCAGGGCCGAAAAGACCGAGACATGCGCCTCCTCGCCGATGATGACGCGGAGCGGCGGCGCGCCGAACAGCCCGTCGGCTTCGACGTCCCAGCCGGCGCGGCGCAGCAGGGCGCCGCGCGCGGCGGCGAGGCAAACGAGGTTCGCCACGGTCGCGCCGGTGGTGAATCCGACCGAGGATTCCCTCGGCAGATCCAGCAACTCGAGCAGCCAGTTCGCCGCTGCTTCCTCGCAGGCGGCCGCCGCGGGTGTCACAGTATGGCCGCCGCAATTCTGGCCCCAGGCGCTGGTCAGCCAATCGGCGGCGACTCCAACGGGGTGCGAAGCGCCCATCACCCAACCGAAGAACCTTGGCCCGGTCATGACGGAGAGCCCCGGCCCCGCCAAGGCAGCCAGTTCCTCGATCACGGCAAGCCCCTCCTCTCCCCGCTCGGGCAGCGGGGCGCTGAAGGCCTCGCGCATCTCGGCAAAGCTCTTGGCCGGCCGTTGCGGACGCCCATCCAGGGAGCGGCGAAAACTCAGCGCGAGTTCCGCGGCATGGCGCAGCATCGGCTCATGATCGGAATGCCGGGAATCGGCCGGCGGCACCGCTTCAATCGCTTTCCGCCTCGACACGTCGTTCATTATCCGCTCCTTCGGCTTTGGCACCGTTCATGACTAAACGGCAGCCGTCAGAAACGATGCCGCCGGGCGTCAAAGGACCGTCAAATCAGGTCAGTCTTGCAGCCTTGATCGCCCCCCAAGCCCGGCCGGATCGGCCATTCCGTCATCGGAAAAACGTAAGAATGGTTGCCGTATTGGCCATGGACCGCCATATGTGGGGGATTGTGACAGATGTTACACATTTGATGCGGAGATCAAAACTTTTCTAGGATTCGGCTCGGGAGAGGAGTATGAGAACGGCCCGAGCTTGTGCGGGAGATGCGGCTCATGGTGCTCGTCCGGTTGACTTTGCTGGGTGGATTTGGCCTGCGCCGGGCCAATGGCGGGGATGTCCGGCTGCCCACTCGAAAGGCCGAAGCGTTACTCGCCTTTCTCGCCTGCCATCCCGGAGAGAAGCAGCCGCGCGACCGGCTGACGGCATTGCTGTGGGGCGATCGCGGCGACCGCCAGGCCCGGCACAGCCTGAGCCAGACGCTGCTGTCGCTGCGCCAGGAACTGGGAGAAGCGGACTCGCTGCTGCTGATCGAACGCGAATCGGTCGCGCTGCGCGCCGAGGCTGTCGAGTCCGATGTGGTGGATTTTCGTCAGCTCGCCAGCGTGCCCGGCGGATTGCGATCCGCGCTTGATCTCTATCGCGGTGCGTTCCTTGACGGCTTCAACCTGCGCGAAGCAGGCTTCGAGGAGTGGCTGACCGAAGAACGGTCACGGCTGCATGGCATGGCGTTCAACGTCTTCCTGGCGCTCGCGGATCAGCAGAAGGCCGGGGGCGATTGGAATGCCGCCATCGCGACGCTCAACAGCGCCGTTCGTTTCGATCCGTTGGCGGAGGAGGCCTATCGCCGCCTGATGCGCGTGCAGATCGATCATGGCCTGTGCAACGACGCCATCCGGGCCTATCGCGGCCTCGGCGACATTCTGCAGCGCGAATTGAAGACCCAGCCGGACCCGTCGACGACCGCGATCTATCGCAGCGCGATGATCCGTCCCAAGGCGGTGCAAGCGCAGGCACCGGCCGAAGCGGCCAGCGATATACAGATCCCGCCAGGCGCACAGCCCGCGACAGAGCCGGGCGAGACCGCGCGACAGCGGCGCGCCTCCGTCGCCATCATGCCGTTCGTGGATCTGGAGGCGGGACTGAGCGGCAGGATCCCGCTGGCGCGCGGCCTTACGCACGACCTGATTACGCGCCTCGCAAAGTTGCGCAGCGTGTTCGTGATTGCGCAAGGCACCGTCTTCAACCTGGCGGAAAAAGGGGTCGGAGCCGAAGAGGCAGGCCGGTTGCTCAATGTGGACTATGTCGCATCGGGCACTTTGCGCAACCGCGACGGCCGTGTGACCGTCACGATCGAACTGGTCGAAACGCGCTGCGCGCGCATCGTCTGGGCCGAAACGCTCGAGCGCAAGCTCGACGACTCGCTGAGCATTCAGGACGAGATTGTCAACCAGACAGTCACCTCCATCGCCAACGAGATCGAGATCTCCGAGCGCAACCGCGCCATCCTGAAGCCGCCGGGATCCCTGGATGCCTGGGAAGCTCTGCATTGCGGCTTCTGGCACATGTACCGCTTCAACGAGGCGGACAATGAGCGCGCCCGGCGGTTCTTCAAGCTGGCGGTCAAGCTCGATCCGACCATGGCCCGCGCTTATGCCGGCCTCTCGTTCACGCATTTCCAGAACGCGTTCCTGTTGCGGCCCAGCGAGCGGCGGCAGGAGATCGCGCGCGCCTACGAGATGGCTGGCGAGAGCCTGATCGCCGACGATCGCGATCCGGCCGCCCATTGGGCCATGGGCCGTGCGCTATGGCTGCGCGGCGACCTCGATGATTCGGTGAGCGAACTGGAGAGCTCCGTCGATCTCAGCCCCAACTTCGCCCTCGCTCACTACACGCTGTCGTTTGTTCATTGCCAGTCCGGCAATCCACAATCGGCCATCCGCTACTCGGATCATTCGCGCCACCTCAGCCCGTACGATCCCATGCTATTCGCGATGCTGGCGACCAAGGCGCTCGGCTACGCCAGGCTCGGCCGGTTCGACGACGCAGCAGACTGGGCGATCAAGTCGGCGATGCGACCCAACGCCCATACCCACATTCTCGCAATCGCCGCGCAATGTCTGGCGCTGGCGGGACGCGGCGATGAAGCACGCGCCTACTCATCGCGCATTCATCAGGCCCGGCCCGAATATTCCATGGAAGATTTCCTGAGCTCGTTCCACTTCTCGGACAAGGACATCGCCTTGTTCCGAAGCGCCGCAACAGACAGCGCAATCTTCCAATACGGCGCGCTGGCAAAGTCGGCTTAGGACATGATCCGATTAACTTGAATCGGATCATGTCCTAGATTCGCTGCGCCGGTCGCATTTTCTGCGCCGAACCGGCCCTCCACTTCGGCGGAAAATGCTCCGGCGGCTTCACTCCCCGATCACGCCGGCGACGTTCTGGTCGTAGTCCACCAGCGCGCCGGTCATGACGCCCGCATGCGGGCTCAGTATGTAGGCCGCGAGGATCGCCAACTGGTCGGGCTTCACGAGCTGGCCCATCGGCATGCTGGCTTCCGCCTTCTGCAGCCAGTCGGCGGAAGCGCCGTGAAACTTGCGCTGGATCTCGTCTTCGGCCGGCGTGTCCATCCATCCGGGCAGGATGGCGTTGCAGCGGATGCGCTTGGCGCGATAGGAGGAGGCGACGTTCTTGGTCATGGTTGCCAGCGCCCCCTTCGAGGATGAATAGGGATTGAGGAACGACTGCCCGGCATGAGCCGACATCGACAGGATGTTGACGATCGAACCGGGCGACTTGGCGTCCAGCAGCCGCTGCACGACGCCCTGCATCAGGAAGAACGGCCCGCGCACGTTGGTATTGAAAATCTGGTCGAACAGCTCCGGCGTGGTCTCGGTCAGCGATCCGCGCGCCGAGGTCGCCGCAGCATTGACCAGGCCGTTGATGGTTCCGAAGCGGTCGCTTGCCGCCGCGACGATGCGCTTGCAATCCTCGACCTTGCTGACGTCCGCCTGCACGAACAAGGCATCGACGCCCAACGACTTCAATTGATCGACGGCGCGCGCGCCCTTCTCGGCCGTGCGCCCGGCGATGGCGATGGATTTGCAGCCCTCGGCCGCGAGCTGGCGCGCGATCGCGAAGCCGATGCCTTGCGCGCCGCCGGTGATGATCGCCTTGGTGTTCTGATTCCGCGTGTTCGGGTCGAGCATGATGTTCCTGCGTGATTGGTCGTGAAAATATCCGGTCAGGCCTTGCGCCGCTTGCGCTGCCGGTGCTGGTCGATGATGACGGCGGCGACGATGATGACGCCCTTCACGATCTCCTGGTAGTACGCATCGATGCGCAGGAACGTGAAGCCGGAGGTCATGACGCCAAGGATGATGGTCCCGATCACCGTGCCGGTGATGCGCCCGACGCCGCCCGCGAGGGACGTTCCGCCGATCACCGACGCGGCGATGGCATCCAGTTCGTAGGATACGCCCATGCCGGCCTGCCCCGAGATGGCTCGCGCGGACAGCACGACACCGGCAAGCCCGGACAGACAGCCAGCAATGGCGTAGACCTTGATCAAATGCCGGCCGACATCGATGCCGGAAACGCGGGCCGCCTGCACGTTCGCGCCAATCGCGTAGGTGAACTTGCCGTAGCGCGTGTAGCGCAGCGCGATATGGAAAATGAGCGCCACGACCAGAAAGATGACAACGGGCCAGATCCAGGTTCCGATGGCGGCGTAGGAATCGGACAGCATGCTGACCGGCTGTCCGCGGGTGTACCATTTCGCGACTCCGCGCGCCGCCACCATCATGCCAAGCGTCGCGATGAACGGCGGAATGCCGGTGAAAGCGATCAGGCTGCCGTTGATGAGCCCCGCGACCAAGCCGGCGAGCAGACCCGCGGCGACCGGGAATATCACCGGCAGGTCGGTCAGCGACGGATAGACCGCGCGCGCGAAATCGGAGGTCTGCGCGAGGCTCGCCGCCATCATGGCGGTCATGCCAACGACAGAACCAGACGATAGATCGATGCCGCCGGTGATGATGACCTGCGTCACGCCGACCGCGATGATTCCGATGACGGCCACCTGCAGGATGATGACCTGCAGCCGCTGCGTATTCATCAGGAAGCTCTGGCCGACAAAGATCCATCCGAGCAGCTCGAAAAACAGAGCAATGCCGACGAGGACCACGAAGATGTTCGCTTCCGGCGGCATCTTGCGGCGCCGTTGCATCTCCGCGCGGGGCGCCACTTTGGTCGCGTGTTCGGTCGCCATGGTATCGCTCCCAGTCTCTATTTCTTTTCCGCGGCTTAGTGCGCCGCCAGTTCCATGATCTTCACCTGGCTCGCTTCCGCGCGATCCAGGAAGCCGGTGACGCGCCCTTCATGCATGACCATGATCCGGTCACTCATGCCGAGAACCTCCGGCATTTCCGATGAGATCATCATGACCGCCACGCCATCGCCGGCAAGGCGCGTGATCAGCTTGTGGATCTCCGCCTTCGCGCCGACGTCGATGCCGCGCGTCGGTTCGTCCAGAATGAGAATCTTCGGATGGGTCAGAAGCCAGCGCCCGATCAACACCTTCTGCTGGTTGCCGCCGGAAAGGTTCTCGACCCGCTCGTGCATGTCGGGCGTCTTGACTCGCAGCGCATCCTTCATCTGATCACAATTGCGGGCGACCTCGGCCTCGGCCACGAAGCCGGCTTTCACGAAGCCCTGATTGAGGATCGCGATTTGCATGTTCTCCAGCACATCGAGGATCAGGAAACAGCCGGTTTCCTTGCGGTCCTCGGTCAGGAAGGCCATGCCGTGCCGCATCGCCGTCCCCGGCCGGTCGATCGCTGTCTTCTGCCCGTTGATCCAGATCTCGCCCGCGGTGGCCGGCGTCACGCCGAAGATGGTCTCGGCGACGTTGCTGCGTCCGGAGCCGACCAATCCCGCAACGCCGAGAATCTCGCCGGCACGCAGATCGAACGACACGTCGTGGAAAATGCCTTTGAGCGAGAGGTTGCGGACCGACAGGCGCACGTCGCCGATCGGAACCACCTCCTTGGGAAACATCTGGGTGATCTCGCGGCCGACCATCATGCGGATGATGTCGTCGCGCGTCACGTTGGCGGCCGCATGGGTTCCGATGTAGCGGCCGTCGCGGAACACCGAGACCTCGTCGGCGATCTCGAACAGCTCGTTCATCTTGTGGGTGATATAAACGATGCCTTTGCCCTGCGCCTTCAGGTCGCGGATGATCTCGAACAGGTGCGAGACCTCTTTCTCGGTGAGGGCCGAGGTCGGCTCGTCCATGATCAGAATGTCGGATTCGTACGAAACCGCTTTCGCGATCTCCACCATCTGCCGGTTCGCCACCGACAGATCGCGAACCTCGATCTCGGGGTCGATGGTGATCTTGAGCTTCTCGAACAGGTTCGCGGTCTTGCGATGCAGCTCGCCATGGTCGACGAAGCCGATCG
>DASYRS010000262.1:0-4253 GCA_036004205.1 Dongiaceae bacterium | reverse complement strand
CCCGACAATGGCGTTCGCATGGAACGTGGTGACCCCATTGTCGATGACGCGCAGCTCCGTGCTCGGAATGTTGACGAACACGAAGCGGTCCTCCATGTCCGGGCTTTCGGCGCGCATGCGATCGAGATTGAGCAGCACCATCTTCAGCTGATCCTCGGCCGACACGTTCATTTCCTCGATCGTGCGCTTGCCGATCACGCCATCGTCGTTGAGGCCGTGGGCATGCTGGAACGCCTTCACCGCCACCTCGAGCGCGGGATCGTAGAGTTCAGGGTCGGTGCCGATCGCGGGGAGCTCTCCCGTCACCAGCAAGCGCTCGGCGACCTGCTGCACGCGCGGTCCCTTGTCGCCCGGCTCGATCTTGTCGGTGCCGGACACGGTCGGCCAGCCACCGTGCTCGTAATAGCCGATGTAGGTCGGCAACGCCGCATGGAGCCGCCAGAACATGTGGAAGGTCGGAAACTGCGCGGCAATCGCGCGCGGTTGGTCCCCGGCGGCGCGCAGGTTCCCCAGCAGACCGGCGCCGGAACTTGGCGTGGCGTTCATCGGGCTGGTCGCGTCATAGGCGGCCGCCACATACAGCGCGCTCATCAGCGCTTCGGCGTCGGCCGGAAGCATCGACAAGGTTTCCGGCGATAATGTCGCGAAGGCGGACTGGATCTCCGCCGGGACCGGCATGCCGGCGGCGGCCGCTTTCGGCACCTGATGAAGCAGTTGCAGTCCAAGCACGCTGTAGCCGGTCGGTGTCACCCACAAGGCCGACCCGCCGCCGACGTAGAAGGCCCTCACGCCGCTCCAATCGATCGGCAGCGCAGCCAAGCGCTGGCTCCGCTGCAGCCGGTCGAGCGCGGCGTCGATGCCGACGACTTCCGGGACGGGGACGAGGGTCGGGGCGACCGGCGGCGCGGCGCTCGGGCTCGCTGGAACGTTGCGCTCGTCCTTGTCGCCGAAAGCCGCGCCCGACAAGCCCGTGGCGACCAACACCAAGCAAAGGGCGCTGGCAGCAACCGCACCCCAACGTGGACTCGACATTCGGCCCTCTGCTATCTCATTGGAATTAATCGTCTTTTTCTGACCATGACTCGTAAACAGACAGGTCACGGAAATAATAGGTGGCGATGACCCAATTGTCACCGGACGCAGCACGGTATCAGGGGTGCGTGTGGCGGCGGTCACACCGTCATGCCGCCAGGCCAGGCCGTCCAAAGGCGGTCGCGGCGATCGTGGATTCGATGAAAATCCTGAGACCGGGCGGCTGCTCGAACACCTTGTCGGCGCGTTCGGTCTTGACCTGGATTTCGACCGCGCCGGCGCGGCTGGCCAGGCTCGCCGCTTCGGCGCCCACCAGCTCCGTGCAATAGCGCGCCGCCTCCTCCAGATCGACGAAATCCTTGATGCCGGTCGCGAGGTGCGCGCGGAACAAGCCTTCCTGCGGTTGCGTGATGGTCGCCGTCGCGCGCTGCAGCACGCCGCCCGCGACCGCGCCGACGGCGTTGGACACATCGGCGTGCGGTGGAATGACCAGGCGCGTGCGCAGCCGCCTGGCGATCTCCGGATAATAGCTGGCCACCGGCGCGCCGATCGCGGCCAAGGGCGCATTCAGTTTCAATTCGGACAGGATCAGGGCATCCGATGGCTGGCTTGGCGACAGCGAGCGGCGGACGAGGTCGCGCCCCAACTGGCCCCAATGATGCGGATCGATGCCGCTGGTCTCGCGGATCGCGGCATCCAGAATGACCTCGCCCGACTGGCGCACCACCTGTTCCACCACGTCGCGGCAGAGCTGCTCGTGATCGGCCGGCGGCTTCCAGATGGGATTGGCCGGGCGACGCAGGAATTGCCGCGCGCCGAGCTCGGCCGCCTCGCGGTTCCAATGGCCCTGCAGGCCGAGCACATGCGCCGCGTCGCTGGGCGTGAAGCTGCTGACCGCTACCAGGCCGCGGTCGACCAACCGCCCGAGATGCCGCTGCATCGCGGGACTGTAGAGCAGGTCGGCGAGCGCGACCGGGCCATCCGCCAGCTTGTCCCAGAGGTCGAGCTGCCCCGCGCTCAAGCTCGCGCGCCCGGCATCGAGCGGCCGCTGGCGCAAGGCGAACTGCCCGCGATAGGGCACGATCTCCTCGTTCGCGTCCTGCGCCCTCAGGGCCTGCAGCACGGCCGGAAACTGCGTCGCCAGCAGGCTGAGCGGAACCGCGCGGCGCGGCCCGACCATGAAGCCGTGATGATCGTCGATCCTGACCTCGCTGTCGCCGCCGAGGCCATAGGTATGGACGGCGACGGCTTCGACCATGGTCTTCCAGCCGCCCACCGTCGCGCCATCCTTGTTCAAGACGGGACGTCCGCCGCGCAGCATCGCGATGTCGGTCGTGGTGCCGCCCATGTCCGAAACAAAAATGTCATCCTCGCCCGCGAGATGGCGCGCGCCGACCAGGCTCGCGGCCGGGCCGGAGAGGATGGTCTCGACCGGGCAGGTCAGCGCCAGATCGGACTTGATCAGCGAGCCGTCGCCCTTCACCACCATCAAGGGCGCCTTGATCCCCTTGCGCGCCAGCAGCCCTTCGACCGCCTGGACCAATTGCTGCAGCTGGGGAATGAGGCGCGCGTTGAGCGCGGCGGTGAGCGCGCGGCGCGGCGCGTCGAGCTTGGAGGTCAGCTCGTGACCGCACGTGACGGGCTCGCCGGTCAGCTCGTGCACCAGGGCGCGCACCGCGATCTCGTGCGCCGGGTTGCGCACCGAGAAATAGCCGCTGACCGCGAAGGCCGCGACCTTGGGCGCGTGCTCCAGGATCGCCGCGCGCACTGCCGCCACGTCCAATTCGCCCTGGGCTTCGCCGGTCGGCTTATGGCCGCCCGCGACCATGACGACCGGATCTCCGCCCATCGCCTGGCGCAGGCCGGCGCGCTCTAGCGCCTTGGCATCGTAGCCCATCAGGATGAGGCAGATCGGCGCCCCGTGCTTTTCCACGATCGCGTTGGTGGCGAGCGTGGTGGAGATCGAGACCATCGCGATATCCGCGATGCCGCAGTCTTGCGGCAGATGCGGCAGGATCGCCTCGACCGCGCCGGTCAGGCCGATGGATAAATCGTGCTTGGTGGTCAGCGCCTTTGCCTTGGCGATCACTCCGCCATTGCCATCGGCGCGCGCGGGATCGAACAGCACCGCGTCGGTATAAGTTCCGCCCGTATCGAGCCCCAGCAGGATCGGCAAGTCGCGCTCCGAAAATTGGTTCGCCCCGCTGGTTCGTATCCGCCTTGCGGGACCGGCGCAACATGGCCAACCGAAAATCCGCCGGCTCGCCTGAAAACGCCGCGCTGCGGGCCAAATCGCACAAGACCGGGTTGTCGGCGCGCATTCACCATTTATAATGGCCGCGCCGGGTGTCGGGGGAAGCGACGCCGCGACGACGGGGGATCAAGTGCGCATCGGGCTGACGAGCGCGCGCGCCGCGCCGGGATTGTGCGGGGCCTTTGGATTGCTCCTGGGCCTCATGACGAGTGCGTCGGCGCAGGACCAGGCGCCCGCTTTGCCGCCCTCCGGCGACGTGACCTATGACCAGGTGCTCGAGAACCCCGACGATCTGATGCTGTCCTACCGCTTCGCCTTGAAGCAGATCGAGGATGGCGACCTGCTGGGAGCATCGGCGACCCTGGACCGCCTGACCCTGCTGGCGCCCCAGGAGCCGAACATTCGCGCCCTGCGCGCGATCGTGCTGTACCGGCTCGGCAATCTGCGCGAGGCCAAGGATGAGTTCGAGCAGCTCCTGAAGCTCGATATCGATCCGCAGCTCAGGACCAATATCGAGCGCTATGCCGAGGCGATCGACCAGCGATCGAAGGATACCCGGGTCAATCTGCTGCTCAGCCTCGGCTACCAGTTCGACAGCAACCGCGCCGGCGGCAACAACGTCAACAAGGTCCGCACCGTGGTCGGCCAGTTCGAGCTCAGCAACGCCGCGCCGACCGAGGACGATCATTCGATCCAGGCACTGGCGCGCCTGTCTGTGGAGCATGATCTGCCGGGCCAGGATCGGCACATGCTGTTCGCCAACGCCACGCTCTATGACGGCGATCAGTTCGAGCTGGACGATTTCGACACCCAGAGCGTCGGCGCCCAGGCCGGCATCAGGCTCGAGGTCGGCCAATTGTTCGTGACGCCCAACATCACCTACAACCATCTGTGGCTGGGCGAAGAGAGCTATGTCGATATCTTCCAGGGCGAAGCGCGCTATGACTGGCGCGTCAACGATCCCGTC
>DASYRS010000261.1:0-2114 GCA_036004205.1 Dongiaceae bacterium | reverse complement strand
GCGCCGCACGACGGCCTTGCCCCAGGGCGCATCGGGCTTGGCGGTATCCATCCTGCCCTTCTGCACATAGAGGCCCTTATGCTCCAGGAACACGACGGGATCGGGCAGCGTCAGCGCATGGCGCAGCAGGTGATAGGCGTCGTTGACCGTGGCCGGCATCGCGACCCGCAGGCCGGGAATGTGCGCCATCCAGGCTTCGAGCGATTGCGAATGCTGCGCGGCGGCGGAGCGGCCCGTGCCACCTTGGCTTCGCAGCACCATCGGCACGCCGATCTGGCCGCCGAACATGTAGCGGATCTTGGCCGCCTGGTTGGCGAGCTGGTCCATCACCAGCCCGATGAAATCGACATACATCAGCTCCGCCACCGGACGCAGGCCGCTCATCGCCGCGCCGACCGCGGCGCCGACGATGCCGGCTTCGGAGATCGGCGTATCCAGGATGCGCTCCGGCCCGAACTGGTCGATCATGCCCTTGGTGACGCCATAGGCGCCGCCATAGAGCCCGACCTCCTCGCCCAGCACCACGATGTCGGGGTCCTCATTCATCGCATCGATCAGAGCCTGGCGCAGGGCCTCGCGGTAGGTGGTGTCGACCGCGCTCATCGCGACGCCTCCGACAGCATGGCATTGAGGCGCGCGCGCAAGGGCGTCGGCTTCGGCTGGTCGGGGGCGAACACGTCCTCGAACATGGTGTCGACCGGCGGCAGCGCCGCCTTGATGGCGGCTTCGAGGCCGGCATCCATCTCCGCCGCGATCTCGGCATCGAGCGCATCCAGCTCCACCGCTTTCGTGCCGCGCTCGATCAGCCGGCCGCGCGCCTTGCCCAGGGGATCGCGGGCGCGGCCCGCCGTTTCCTCGTCGGAATCGCGATAGGGGCTCTTGTCCATGCGCGCATGGCCGTAGAAGCGGTAGCAGGTCAGGCACATGAAGCCCGGCTTGCCCTGCCGCGCGGCGCCGATCATGCGCTCCGCGGTCTCGTGCACCAGCTCGACGTCGGTGCCGTCGACCATCACGCCTTCGAGGCCGAAGGCGCGGGCGCGCTCGTCGAACGCCAAGTTGGCGGTGGCGCGGTCGACCCGCGTTCCCATGCCGTACTGGTTGTTGATGCAGACGAACACCACTGGCAGCGACCACAGCGCGGCCAGGTTCATGCTTTCATAGAGGATGCCCTGCTGCATCGCGCCGTCGCCGAAGAACGCGACCGAGACGCGCGGTTGCTTCTTGCGCTTGTAGGCGAGAGCGGCGCCGACCGCGTGGGAGATCCCGCCGCCGACGATGGCGTTGGCGCCGAGATGACCGACGCCCATGTCGGCGATGTGCATCGAGCCGCCCTTGCCGCGGCAATAGCCGTCGGCCTTGCCCGCGATCTCCGCCAGCATGCGGGCAGGTTCTGCGCCGCGCGCGACAAAGATGCCGTGGCCGCGATGATGGGTGGTGAAGCTGTCCTTGCCGTCCATGGCGCGGCACACGCCCGCCACCGCTTCCTCGCCGATGGAAAGATGCAGCATCGAGCCGGCGCTTTCGGAACGCACGAACAGTTCGCTGACCCGCTCCTCCAGCGAGCGGATGCGGCGCATGTCGCGATAGAGGGCAAGCAGCAGCTTGTTGTCGGCACTCATGTTGTTTCCCGGACCTTCTTCAGCGCGGCATAGAGCTCGCGATATTGCGGATAGAATGCATCGTAGCGCCTGGCGTCGGCGAGATTGGGCTCGATGGTGCGGGACGTGCGCACCATTGCCTTGGCCCCTTCCTCGATGCTGGCGAAGCGCTCTGCGCCTCGGGCGGCGAGGATCGCGCTGCCGAGAGCGGGGGCATCGGATACTTCGGTCAGCTCCAGCGGCGCGCCGATGGTGTCGGCGTGGATCTGCAGCCAGAGCGGCGAGTTGGTAGCGCCGCCCGCGACCACGATACGCCTGGGCGCGAAGGCGGCGCCGAAATTCTCCACGATCAATTTGGTGCCGAGGCAGATGCCCTCCACGATGGCGCGGTAGACGTGGGCGGGCGTGTGCTTGAGGGTCAGGCCCGTGATGGCGCCGCGCGACAAGGCATCGGTGTAGGGCGTGCGGTTGCCCTGGAAGTGGTCCAGCACCAGCAACCCCTCGCTGCCGGGCTCT
>DASYRS010000260.1:0-3639 GCA_036004205.1 Dongiaceae bacterium | reverse complement strand
GCGGTCCCGCACCAGCCCGCGCACGTCGGCGAGGATGTCGGCCCTGCTGCGCACGTCGAGGCCGACGGTTGCCTCGTCGCATAGCAGCAGGCGTGGATTGTGCAGCAAGGCGCGCGCGATCTCGATGCGCCGCGATTCGCCGCCGGACAACGTGCGGATCTTCCGGTCTGCGTCCTTGGCGAGGCCCATGCGCTCCAGCTCGGCCGCGATCCGCGCCCGCGCGATCTTGCCGGGCAACCCGTGCAGCGCCGCGTGATAGGCGAGGTTCTGCCGCGCCGTCAGGTCGGGATCGATGGCGCGCTGCTGGAACACCACGCCCATCATGGACAAGGCGGCTGAGCTCTCCTTGCGCACATCGTGGCCGAACACCGCGATACTGCCCTGCTGCGCCGCATAAAGCCGCGTGACCAGCGACAGGAACGTCGTCTTGCCCGCGCCGTTCGGCCCCAGCAGCGTCACCAGCCGTCCGGCCGGTACCGTCACCGCAACCTCCTGCAGGATGACCCGGTCGCCGATCCGGTGCGTGAGGCCGCTGACCGCCAGCGCATCCGCTGCGGAAGCGGGGGGTCTTGCCGGAAGGTGCGCGAGGTCTGCCATGTCAGCGGATCGCGACCCCCCAGGGCAGCTCGCCGACCGGGATGGATTTCAGCACCTTCCGGTCGGCAACGTCGATCACCGAGATGTCGTTCGATTCGCCGTTGGTGGAGAGCAGCAGCTTGGCGTCCGGCGTGAAGGCCATTTGCCAGACCCGCTGCCCGACCAGCAGGTAATCCTGCACCTCATGGCTGGCGACGTCGATCACCGCCACACGGTTGGCGGGGCCCAGCGCGACAAAGGCCGTCTTGCCGTCGGGCGTGATCTTGATGCCGACCGGCTGGATGGTGTCGCTGCGCACGCCCTGGATGGCGAACTCGATCTTGTTCAGGATCTTGCGGGTGGCGACGTCGATCACGTTGACGGTTCCGCCGATCTCGGACGAAACCCAGACCGTCTTGCCATCCGGCGAGAACTCGGCATAGCGCGGCCTGGAATCCACCAGCACGCTGTCGACCACCTGATAGCTGCCTGTGTCGATGAAATGCGCCATGTTGGTGGTCTCGGACGTGTTGATCAGGATCTTGTCGTCCGGGCTGATCGCCATGCCTTCCGGCTCGACGCCGACCGGGATCTCGCCGCCGGCGACACCCTGCGCCAGGTCGAGGACCGTGACGAAGTTGTTGTCCTCGTTCGCGACATAGAGCTTGCTGCCGTCGCGCGACACCACGAACTGCTCGGGGTCGGGTCCGCTGGGCAGGATCTGCACGACCTTCAGGCTGTCGAGATCCAGCACCTCGATATGGTCGGCATCGCTGGTGCAGATATAGAGCTGTTTTTTGTCGTGGCTGAGCGCGATGCCGCGCGGCCGTTCCCCGACCGGGACGGTCGCCACCGCTTCCATCTTGTCGAGGTCGATCACCGTGATGGTGTTGCCCTTCTCGTTGGAGACGTACGCGATCGCCGCCACCGCCGGATCCGTGACGGTAGCGCAGGCCAGCAAGATGGAAAACGCGATCAATGCCCGCTGTAGCATCTGTTTCCTTTCAACCATGGTGCTCAGTCGGCAATTGCTTCTGGCTAGCCTTCATGGGTTTAGGCGACAGGTCGAATCCGGCTCGTCGTGGCCGAGCGTATCCAGTGGCGTGCGTTCATGCAGGAACCCTTCCTGCGGCGAGACTGACACCAGCATCAGCGGCGTCGCGAGCAGGATCGGCTGGCGGAGCTGCTGGTCCCATTTGCGGAAGCTCAGCGGCTTGCCCTTGAAGGCAGCCAACTCGAATGAGTCGGACGTGATGTATTTGCGCAGGGCCGCGGGATCCGTGCTGCTGGTGCGCGTCACGGCTTCGCCGATCGTCCGCACCGCCTCCCACGCGGCGTAGTCGCGCTCCAGCATCCAGCGGTCGAAGGCGCGGGTGAAGCGGCGCTGGAGCTGCGTCCCGCCCCATTGCTCCTGGCTGCGATGCCAGGAGGTCGGAACCAGGCCTTGGGTCCCGGTCACCGGCCGCGGGTCCCAGCTGCGATAGGGCAGGTAGTCGCCGAACACTTCGCTCTCGTCCGCCACGACCAGCACGTCATAGTCCGGTAGGCGCTGGGTCAATTGGGTCATCTGTTCGCGCACCTGCTGCTCGCCGGTGTCGGTGCGGCGCGATCCCGCCTTGAACTCGTAGGCCCGTTCCTCGACGATCTCCGCGCGATAGCGCTTGGCGGTGCGCCGGATCGCGTCGGCGAACGCCCGGTCGGGGTCGTTGGTGCCGTAGATCAGCACCCAGCGCATCCACTTCTTGCTGACCAGCCATTGGCCCAGCGCGTCGGCCTTCATCGCGCGGCTCGGGATCACGTGAAACACATTGGCCCGGCAGTCTGACGCACGCAGGGCATCGTCCTCGGCGCGCACGTTGAGGATGATGGCGTCCTTCATCTCCGGGATGTCGGCGAGCTCGGTCAGGCGGGGCGCCGTCAGGTCGGCGACGATCAGCTTCTGGCCCGCGCCGGCAATCTCGGCGGCCGCGGCCTTGAGGTCGCCGCCGGCGGGAATGATCTTCTCGATCAGCTCGAAGTTCTGATGCAGGAACTGCCCGGTCGTATTGTTGTCGCCGATCGCCAGCTTGGCGCCCGCCACGCCCTTGTCGGGCGCGACCGGCTCCACCAGGGACAGCGGCGGCGGCTCGGGGATCGCTTCCCCGAGATAGACGATCGGAACCTGGAGCGCCGCCGTCTCGGCGGCCGTTGCCCGGGTCGGATCCGGTCCAAGGATCAGCACCGCGATGCCGGCCGCGAGAATGCCGACAAAGCGGCCAAATGGAAGGTCGCCATGATTCACGGCGCCGTCCCGGCCGCCTGCTCCAGATAAGTGATGACGTCGGCCCGGTCCTTGTCCTTGGGCAGGCCGGCGAATGTCATCTTGGTGCCGGGCACCATCTTGCGCGGGTTGGTGAGATACTGGTCGAGGATCTCCGGCGTCCAGCTCACATGCGCGTTCTTCATCGCGTCGGAGTAGTTGAAGGATTCGGCCGTCGCCGATGCGCGGCCGATCAAGCCGTGCAGCGATGGCCCGACCTTGTTCACTCCGGCTTCCAGCGAATGGCAGGCCTGGCACTTCGCGAACACCTGTTTGCCATGGGTGGGATCGCCCGCTTCGAGCGCCCGCGAGACGCCGGAGCCGATCAGGAGCATAGCGGGAAGGGTAAGGGTTGCACCAAGGAGCCAGCTGGAAAATCGCATCGCAGAAGCCTTCCGTTAATGGCCCCACTCACTGTTGGGGAATCTGTCGGTCGCGTCCGACCATGAGAAAGCCGGGATACCCGGGCGGGTTCCGCCCAGGCCTGCCGGCAACTGTAGGAATCGAAAAAATGCTGGGCAAGCGAAGTTCGGCTCTCTTCGCCCAAAGAACAATACGTGCCGGGATGTGCGAGGGACGGTCAGAAGCAGCGGAAATCGGCTTCGATCTGGGCCAGGCGGAGCTGATCCACCACGTTCTTCAGCATGGTCATCTGCCGGAACATTTCCGTGTTGCCTCCGGCGACGCCAGCCATGCGAATGATGGTGTCCGCGCGTTCGTAGGTGTCATACGGCAGGATCGAGGCGACCGTATCGATGCTGCAG
>DASYRS010000259.1:0-6786 GCA_036004205.1 Dongiaceae bacterium | reverse complement strand
AGCGTGTACTCCCAGTGCCCACCTAGATAGGTCGCCTTGCGGACCGTGGCGATAAAGCCTTGAGGTGCCCCGGCGGCATCGGTCAGCGCCACTGCCGCTGATCGCACCACCAGATTTCCGGCATTGCCGTCGACGCGCGGCGCGGGCACCCGCAACTCGACTCCACCGAACCGGACGGTCGCTGCAGTTCCTTCGTGCCGCACGATCTCGCATGGAATGAGATTGGCGCCGCCGATGAAATCGGCCACGAACGAATCCGCCGGCCGCTCATAGAGGTCGACCGGCGTTCCCTCCTGCGCGATCCGGCCCTGGTTCATCACCACGATCTTGTCCGAAACCGCCAAGGCCTCTTCCTGGTCGTGGGTCACATAGATCGATGTCAGGTGCAGTTTCTGCTGCAGCTCGCGGATCTCCTCGCGCATGCGGCGGCGCAGCTTGGCGTCGAGGTTGGAAAGCGGTTCGTCGAACAGCAGAACCTGCGGCTCCAGCACCAGCGCGCGGGCGCAGGCGACGCGCTGCTGCTGCCCGCCCGACAACTCCGAGGGCAGGCGGTCGTCGTAGCCTTCGAGGCCCACCAGGCGCAGGCCTTCATGCGCCTTGTCCCGGCGCTGCGCCTTGGAGAGCGCGGCATCGGCGAGGCCGTAGGAGACGTTCTCCAGCACCGTCATGTGGGGGAAGAGCGCGTAGGATTGGAACACCATGCTGACGTCGCGCTCGTTGGGCGGCAGCAGCGTCACGTCCTTGCCGCCGATCAGGATGCGGCCGGCGCTCGGCGTCTCCAGCCCGGCGACCATGCGCAGGGTCGTGGTCTTGCCGCAACCGGACGGACCCAGCAGCGTGACCAGAGTGCCGGCCTCGATGGTGATCGAGACTTCCTCGACCGCGGTGACGGCGCCGTACTGCTTGCGCACCTTGTCCAGCACGACGGCGGCGGCGCGGTTGACGATGCTCATGAAGCGGCCTCCAGGGATGCCGGGGTCGGGGCCAGGCGCTGCCCGCGGCGCTGCTCGCCCACGCCGAACTGGATGATGCCGATCGCCGCCAGCATGCAGACGATCAGGACCGAGGAATAGGCGATGGCGACGCCGAAATCCGAGATCTCGACCCGGCCGACGATATAGGCTGTGGCGAGGTTGTATTGCGCGCTGACCAGGAAGATGACCGCGCTGACCGAGGTGATGGCGCGCACGAAGGCATAGACCAGCGAGGCGATGATGGCGGGGCGCAGCAGCGGCAGGATCACCCGCCGCAAGGTGGCGAAGGAACCGTGGCGCAGGGTGAGCGAGCATTCGTCCAGGCTCTTGTCGATCTGGCTCAAGGTCGCGAGACCGGCGCGGATCGAGACCGGCATGTTCCGGAACACGAAGCAGATGACGAGGATGAGGCCGGTCCCGGTCAGCTCGATCGGCGGCACGTTGAAGGCGACGATGTAGCTGACGCCGATCACGGTGCCGGGAATGGCGAAGCTCAGCATGGTCATGAACTCGAAGCTGTTCTTGCCGAGGAAGCGCTGGCGGTTCAGCAGATAGGCGGTCAAGAGGCCGATGATCGCGGTCAGGGGCGCCGCGATGGCGGCAAGCTCCAGGGTGGTGAAGAAGGATTGCCAGGCCCGGCCGCTCCACAGCAATCCGTGCGGCCCCCAATCGAGGCCGAAGGCGGTCACGTAGTGCTGCAAGGTCGGCGTGTTGTTGATGCCGAGCGAGCGCACGAAGCCGCCGACCAGGATCATCGCATAGAGCACGATCGTGAAGGCGAGCCACGGCATGGTGATTGCGAAGATGGCGATCCTGACGCTGCGCGGCAATCGCGCCGGAATACCGGAATCGCCCTTGCCGGAGATGGTGGTATAGGAGCGTCGCCCGAGCCATTGCCGCTGCAGCACGAAGGCGGAGAGGGTCAGGAACAGCAGCACGATGGAAAGCGCCGAGGCGCGGCCGGGGTCGTTCTGCGAGCCGACGATGGCGAAGAAGATATCGGTCGATAACACATCGTAATTGCCGCCCAGCACCAGCGGGTTGCCGAAATCGGCGAGGCTCTCGACAAAGCCGATCAGGAAGGCGTTGGCGAGGCCCGGGCGCAGCAGCGGCCAGGTGACGGTACGGAAGGTGCGCCACCGGTCGGCGCGCAACGTCTGCGCCGCCTCCTCCATCGACGGGCTGATGCCCTCCACGACGCCGATCAGAACCAGATAGGCGATCGGCGTGAAGGCCAGGGTCTGCACCAGCAGCAGGCCGGAAAAGCCGTAGATCCAGCGGCTGGGCGGCACGCCGAACAACTCGCTGATCAGCACCGTGGCAACACCGCTGCGCCCGAACAGCAGGATGATGCCAAGGCCGATGACGAAGGGCGGGGTGATGATCGGCAGGACCGCCAGCAGCCGCAGCAGCCCCTTGGCGCGGAAGCCGGTGCGCTTGTGCAGCAGTGCGAATCCGAGGCCGAGCAGCGTGGTGGTGATGCCGCAGGCGACCGCCAGCCACAGGCTGTTCCAGAACACGCCGCAATAATTCCGCTCGGCGAAACAGCCGAGCGACCAGATGTCCTCGACCGTCAGCCGCGCGACCAGCGCGCCGACGGAGAAGCCGCCATTCTGATCGATCGCCGCTTCCAGCAGCACCTTGGCCACCGGGAAAAACACGAACAAAGCGATCGAGCCCACCACGAGCAGGATGGAGCCGACCAGGAACTGGTCGCCGCGCATCGCGCCGCGGCGCGCGAACCCGGTCGCCAGTAGCAGCAGGAACGCGGTGCCGGCCACCAGCGCGCCGGCGCCGAGGCCCTCCTGCGCCGCCACCGGACCGAAGGCAGCTTCCAGTTGCGGCAGGCTCCAGCCGTGCAGGCCGATGAGGAAACCCTGGAGCAACAGATAGGCGAGGCCAAGGGCGCCGCCGGCGATGATCAGGAATGAGCCTTGCTTATGGCCGAACAAGGCCGGCAGCGGCAGCACCAAGGCGAGCAACAGCGGCCATAGCCAGCTACGCCCAAACGCCAGCGCCTGCAGCACGCCCGGCGCGCTGGCCGCATCGGGAAAGGTCGACAGCCAGCCGAACGACCAGAACCCCGCCTCGATCGCGTACCAGGGCAGCAGCACGAGCCCGACCGCCGCGGCGATCAGCAGCAGAAGGATGTTGCGATCCGGGCGGGACAGCGCGCTCACGCGGGGACATGCGCAACCGGCGGCGGATTTCCACGCCCCCGGTCGTGCGTTTCAGCGGCTATTGCGCGCCGATTTCCTTGTCCCAACGGCTGAGCAGGCGCTTGCGCTCCTCCGAGGAACCATATTTCGCGAAGTCGTAGTCGATCAGCTTGATCTCCGAGAGCTTCGGCGCGGCTTCCGGGATCGGCGCGTTCTTGTTCGACGGAATCTGGAACGAATTCGCCTGCGCGGCGAGCGCCTGCGCCTCCGGCGTCAATGCCCAATCGTACCACTTCTTGGCGTTCTCCAGATTCGGCGCGCCCTTGATGATGCTCATGGAGCCCACTTCGAATCCGGTGCCCTCGCACGGCGCCACCACCACCATCGGAACGCCGGAGGTGACGGCGGGCGTGACCAGGTCATGCTGGAACGTGATGCCGATCAGCGTTTCGCCACGCGCCGCCGCCTGGGACGGCGCCGCGCCCGACTTGGTGTACTGGTTGACGTTGTCGTTCAGCTTCTTCAAATACGCGAACGCCTCGTCCTCGCCCAAGAGCTGCACCATGGTGGCGACGAAGGTGTAGGCGGTGCCGGAGGAGTTCGGGTTGGCGACCTGGACTTCGCCCTTGTATTCGGGCTTCACCAGGTCGGCCCAGCATTTCGGACCTTCGACGCCTTTCTCCTTGAGCACGTCGGCGCTGTAGCCGAAACCGAGCGCGCCCATATAGATGCCGACGGTCTTGCCGTTCGCGGTCTTGTGCTGCGCCAGCGCCCAGTCGTTGAGGTCCTTGAGCATCGGCGATTCATAGGCCAGCGTCAGGTCTTCCTCGGCCGCCTGCAGATGCGGGTCGCCGGTGCCGCCCCACATGATGTCGCCCTTTGGATTCGCCGCTTCGGCCTTCACCTGGGCGTAGGTCTCGCCCGAACTCTTGCGGGTCATGGCGACATTGATACCGGTCGCCTTCTGGAACTCATTGACCATCAGCTGGCACCATTCCTCCTGAACGGAGCAATAGACGGTCAGATTGCCGTCGGCCCTTGCGTCGCCCGATACGATCAGGCCCGCCAAGCCGACGCCGGCGGCCAGCGCCGCCGAATGCAATGCATTGCGGAGTTCAATTCTCATGAAACCCTCCCGGTCATTTAGGCCTTTGGAATGGAAATTCCATTTGAGGCACTTTTTTGACAGATATATGACAACATCACATTGACCGATCGGGCCCTGTCTGCAAAGAAGAAACGTTGTTGCAGTGCGGAAATGAGCAGGAACGACAGGTGGACTCTCGGGATCTCGGACATCGGTATCGGTTTGCGCAAGGTGTGGTCCGGGAAGCGGGACAGATCGCGCTCGACCGCTATCGCAAGCGCGAGACCCTGACCATCGAGCGCAAGGGCCGCCAGGATTTCGTGAGCGAAGCCGACAAGGCGTGCGAGGTGTTCGTGATCGGCGCACTCACAAGGGCCTTCCCCGCCGATTCATTCCTTGGCGAAGAAGGCGGCGCGCAGAATTCCGGCGGCGAAGCCCTCTGGATCATCGATCCGATCGACGGCACCAGCAATTTCATCGCGGGCATTCCGGTCTGGTGCGTGTCGCTTGGGCTGGTCATCGGCGGCAAATCGGTGCTGGGCATCATCTACAATCCGGTGACCGACGAGCTTTATACGGCGCAGGCGGGCGAAGGCGCGTACCTCAACGGAAAACGCATCCGCGTCAGCAATGCGGCCAGGCTGGACGAGGCCCGCATGGGCCTCGGCTTCAGCTATCGCCGGCCGGTGCAGGAGCACATCGCCGCCGTGAAGGCCTGCCTGGAGGCAAGCTGCGAATACACCCGGTTCGGATCCGGCGCTCTCGGCATGGCGTTCGCGGCCGACGGCAGGCTCGACGGCTACTACGAAGCGCACATCAACGCCTGGGACATCGCCGCCGGCCTGGTGCTGGTGACGGAAGCGGGCGGCTGGTGCAGCGACTTCTTCGGCGGGCCCGACGCCCTCGGCAAGGGCAATGCGATCCTCGCCACCACACCCGGATTGGTTGCGCCGCTGCGCGCCTTGCTCGCGATCTGACGGAACCGGCGATTCCGGGGATCCGGGCCAATCCCTATTCGTTTACGAAGCGTAAAGGCTTGTCGGCATAGGGTCAGGCCGCTATGCCGCCCCGGAACCCCTGCCGTCTTGCACTGTTCATTCCTGGCGCGACAGGAGTGAACCCGGTGACGCTTGGCATGACGGCACCTCTGACCAGATGTGGCCCGCATGCGCAGCAGCGCTGACGCCCGGCGGGCGATCGACCTCGCCGATTCGTTGCCGCCGCCCTCCGCGAACGATGCGGAGAAGGCCGGTCTCGAATATGCGAACGACGGCGAGCCCGGGCTGCGCCGGCAGCGGCGCGGGTCAGGCTTCACGTATCTCGACAGCAACGGCAAGCGCGTGCGCGATCCCTATGATATCGCGCGTATCCGCGCGCTCGCCATTCCGCCGGCCTGGACCGACGTGTGGATCTGCGCCAGCGAGCACGGCCATTTGCAGGCGACCGGCCGCGATGCCAAGGGGCGCAAGCAATATCGCTATCACGTCGATTTCATTGCGATCCGGGACAGCGCGAAATACGAGCGGCTGGTGGAATTCGCCAAGGTCCTGCCGGCACTGCGCGGGACCGTGGCGGCGCAGATGGCGCTCCCCGGCCTGCCGCGCGAAAAGGTGCTGGCGACCATCGTTCACCTGCTCGACAGCACCTTGATCCGCATCGGCAACGACGCCTATGCGCGCGACAACGCCAGCTACGGCATCACCACCTTGCGCAACTCCCATGTGAAGGTGGCGGGCGGCGAACTCAGGTTTCAGTTCAAGGGCAAGAGCGGCAAGAGCTGGCGTGTCACGGTGCGCGACCGCCGGGTCGCCAAGATCATCCGGTCGTGCCAGGAACTGCCGGGCCAGCATCTGTTCCGGTATCTCGACGAGGCCGGCAACGTGCTGCGCGTCACCTCGACCGACGTCAACGAGTATCTGCGCACGCTGACGGGGCGCGAGGTGACGGCCAAGGATTTCCGCACCTGGGCCGGCACCGTGCTGGCCGCGAACCTGCTGCACGAAATGGGCCGGCCGGACAGCGCGACCGCCGCCAAGCGCCAGATCCGCACCGCCTTGCATCAGGTCGCGGCGCGCCTCGGCAATACGGTCGCGATCTGCCGCAAGTGCTACATCCATCCCGGCGTGCTGGAAACCTACGCGGCCGGAGACCTGCGCCTGCGCCGGCTGGCATCGAAGGACAATGCCTTGCGCCCGGAAGAAGCGGCGACCCTGCGCTTCCTCCAGCGTCAACGGAAAGCGCGCGCGTAGCCCCCGTCCCCTAATCGGCGACGGCTTGCGGAACCGTCGGATTGGCGGGTGCGCGCGCCATCGCCATCGCCGCGAGATCGACCTCGGCATAGACCGGCAGATGATCGGACGCGCGCCGCGCGCCGGTGTCGATCCAGGAGCGCAGCAGCGCCTTGCCCGGCCGGCAATAGATGCGGTCGAGATTGAGCAACGGCCGCCAGGACGGGAAGGTCTTCTGCATGGTGTGAGTGGGGATGAGGGTGGTGAGCGTCGATCGCACCCGCCCATGCCAATCGTTGAAATCGCCCATCATCAACAGGCCGCCGGGCAGCGCGGTG
>DASYRS010000258.1:0-3413 GCA_036004205.1 Dongiaceae bacterium | reverse complement strand
GGTCAGCAGCGGCGAATATTCCAGGATGGGGCCGGCGACCTGGATCTCGATGTCACGCGCCAGCTTCTGGATCACCGCGGGCGGCGCATCCACCGAATCCTTCAGCGCCTCCGCCACGATCTGCCGCACCTTGACGGCATGGTCGCGCGCCAGCGTCTCCAGCACCTTGTGGCTGAGCGCCCTGATTTTCTCGCGCTCTTCCTTGGTGAATTCCGGCACCAGCGCGGCGATCTTGGCTGCCAGGCGTTCGCGCACGGTTTCATCGTCGTCGCGCGTCAGGATGAGGTCGGCCTGGCGCGGCGTCGCGCGATGCTCCGCCACCGCGCGGCGCACGCCCTCATCGGCGTCGTCGGCCAGATAGAACAGGATCTCGGGACGCACGTCCGGCTGCTGCGCCACCTTGCGGCGCACCTTCGCATCCGGATCGGTCGAAAGCTGCTTTGCCTGCTCGTAATCCACGTCCGCCCGTCCCTACTCTTCCAGCAGCGCGACGCCGCCCTTGGCGCCGTGCTTCACCTGATACATCGCGCGATCGGCGAGGGCGATGAGGCCGCCGTCGCTCAGCTCCCGGCCGGGCCGCAGCAGCGCGATGCCGATGGAGAAGCCGACCTTCTTCTCGGCCTCGGGCGCGAAGCGCTGGAGCGCGGTGGCCGCCGCCGCGAGTTCCCGACCTCGGCGCAGCATTTCAGCATCGTCCACGCCGCTCATCCAGGTGGCGAATTCGTCGCCGCCCAGCCGCGCCACCAGGTCGCCGGCGCGCACCGAGCGGCGCAGCAATTCGGCGGCCGCGCGCAGGGCCGCATCGCCCTGGGCATGGCCGTGGCGGTCGTTGATCTGCTTGAAATTGTCGAGATCGACATAGACCAGCGCGCCGCCCCCGCCGGCAATGCGGGCCGCCGCGACCGCGTCCTTAAGCCGCGCCTCGAAGCCGCGCCGGTTGAGCAGCCCGGTCAAGGCGTCGGTCTGGCTGAGCTTCGCCAGGGACGCCTGCTCTTCGGCCTGGGCGAGGGCGACCGCGAGCTGGTCGGTCAGCTCGCGCAGCAGAAAGAGGTCATCCTCGGGCCAGTCTGGCTGGTCCTCCGGGCGCCATAGCACCAGGACCCCCGCCACCCGCCCGCCCAATTCGCCCGGCAGCGCCAGCAGGCGCCTTCCATTGGAGGCCGAGCGGCAGGCCTGCCGGCCGGCGATCGCCTGGCGCGCCAGGTCGGGCGCCGCGACCGGGGTGCCGAATTGCGCGATCCCGGCACCGGGGTCGCGATCGGCGACCGCGCACAGCATCGCGCCGGCCGCGCCCGTCGCCTGGGCCGCCGTCGCCACGCCCATCTCCATGGCGGCTTGCGGATCGGCGGCCTGGCGCAACGCGCGGAACAGCTGGATCAGCGAGCGTTCGCGGTGGCGCGCGGCCGACAGGGCCACATCGCGGTCCTGTTCCTCCGTCACGTCGCGGCAGGCGCCGCGCACGCAGTGGAATTCGCCCCGCTCGTCAAAGATCGCCCGCGCCCGCAAATGCAGGCAACGGGGGGCGCCGCTCTTGGCGCTGGCCCAGACCAGCAGCCCTTCCTGGGGCGAATCGGCCTGGAAATGCTGTCCGTCTTCGGGCGAGAGCATGAGATCAGCAGGGTCGGTGCCCAGCAGGTCCAGGGTCTCATGACCCAGCGCCCCGCCGGAGGTCACGAAGCTGAACAGCCCGTTGGCATCCGTCTCCCAGCCGAAGTCGCAGGCGAGCTCCAGCAATTCCTTCATCCGCTGGCGGGATTCGATCAACGCCGCCCGCAGCGTGCCATCGAGGTCGCGCGGCGCCGGGTCAATAGCCACGGGTGCGGGATCGGTTGGAGGGGTAGAAACGGCCATCCCGGCACCCTGAAACCTCGGCCTTAATACGCGGTTAAGCGTCGCTCCGACTCTTGCGCTCGGGATGGGGGCTCCGTAACGTGCCGGCCGTCTTGCCCCGGAATGAATGACTATCGTCTTATGCGGCCCGCCGACGCCCAGTGCTGGATTTTCGACCTGGATAACACGCTTTATCCGGCCTCCTGCCGGTTGTTCGACCAGGTCGAGCGCCGGATCGGGGAATATGTGCAGCAACTGCTCAGCCTCGAGCCGGAGGCGGCGCGCACTCTGCAGAAGCAGTATTTCCGCGATCACCAGACCACGCTCAACGGCCTCATGATCCATCACGGGGTGAAGCCCGAGGACTTCCTGGAATTCGTGCACCAGATCGATCTATCGCCGGTCGCCGCCGATGAGCGGCTGGATCAGGTGCTGGAGCGCCTGCCCGGTCGCAAGCTGATTTATACCAACGGCTCGGTGCGGCATGCCGAGAACGTCATGGGGCGCCTTGGCGTCGCGCGGCATTTCGAGGGCATATTCGACATCGCCGAGGCCGCCTTCTTGCCCAAGCCGGACATCGCCGCCTATCGCGCGCTGATCGCGCGGCACGGCATCGACCCCAGCAGCGCCATCATGCTGGATGACATGCCGCGCAACCTGGCGCCGGCGGCGGAGCTGGGCATGACGACGGTCTGGGTCAAGACCGACGTCTCCTGGGCCCAGCCGGCGGAGCAGACCGGATACATTCATCACATCGCCGAAAATCTGGCGGATTGGCTTCACGAGATCAGCAAGGACGCAATGAGCAAGGACGGGCCCAGGGCATGAACACCAAAGAGCTGCAGCACATCATCGACGCGGCGTGGGAGCGGCGCACCGAGATCAATCCACAGACCGAAGGCCATGTGCTGGACGCCGTCCATGCCACCCTCGATGGGCTGGATTCCGGCGCGTTGCGCGTGGCGGAGAAGCGTGACGGCAAGTGGGAAACCAACCAGTGGCTGAAGAAGGCGGTGCTGCTGTCGTTCCGCCTGATGGATTCCGAGCTCATCACCGGCGGCGGCAACTATCCGCATTTCGGCGAAGCCGCGTGGTACGACAAGGTGCCGTCGAAATTCGCCGGCTGGAGCGAGGACAAGTTCCGCGAGGCCGGCTTCCGCGCGGTGCCGAACTGCATCGTGCGGCGCAGCGCCTATGTCGCGCCGGGCGCCATCCTGATGCCGAGCTTCCTCAATGTCGGCGCCAGGGTCGATAGCGGCACCATGGTCGACACGTGGGTTACCATCGGATCGTGCGCGCAGATCGGCAAGAACTGCCACATCTCGGGCGGCGCCGGCATCGGCGGCGTGCTCGAGCCGGTGCAGGCAGGCCCCGTCATCATCGAGGACAATTGCTTCGTCGGCGCCCGCGCCGAGGTAGCCGAGGGCGTGGTGGTGGAAGAAGGCTCGGTGCTGTCGATGGGCGTCTATATCGGCGCTTCCACGAAGATCGTCGAGCGCGCCACCGGCAAGGTGCATCTGGGCCGCGTGCCGGCCTACTCGGTCGTCGTGCCCGGCGGCCTGCCCGATCCCAAGGGCGGCCCC
>DASYRS010000257.1:0-2937 GCA_036004205.1 Dongiaceae bacterium | reverse complement strand
CCCCAGCACGCAAAGGAATATTGTCAAGCCGGCGAACTGGCAGGATTTCCCCTATCCCTTCATCTACGGCCAGGTCGATCAAGGGCTGTTCCCGCTGGCGGCCTGGCGGGAATGCTCGCGCCAGGCGCTCAGCGTCACCGCGGTGCGCGACTGGTCCAAGGACCGCTTCGCCGACGACGATCCGCTGCTGATCGAGCAGATCCGCACCCGCCTGCTGCCGCGCCGCGGCGTGCGGGTGGCGGCCGACGAGATCCTCGTCACGGTTGGCGCACAGAACGCGCTTTATCTGATCGCGAGCCTGCTGTTTGACCGCGACACAATCTTCGGCATCGAGAATCCGGGCTATACCGACGCGCGCAATATTGCCGGCCTGCATGCCGGGCGCGTCCTTGGCATCGGTGTCGACGAGCAGGGCATGGTGCTGAGCTCGGAGTTCGATACCTGCGACTATGCCTATGTGACGCCGAGCCATCAATTCCCCACCACCGTCACCATGTCGCTGGAGCGGCGGCACGCATTGCTGGAGCGCGCGGCGGCATCGGATGTGGTGCTGATCGAGGACGACTACGAAAGCGAGCTGGCGCATCAGGGGTCGCCCCAGCCGGCGCTGAAATCCCTCGACCGCAACAACCGCGTCATCTTCATCTCGTCCTTGTCGAAGACGCTGGCGCCGGGCCTGCGCATGGGATTCATGGTGGGACCGGCGGAGCTGATCCAGGAGGCGCGCGCCCTGCGCCGCCTGATGATCCGCCATCCGGCCGCCAACAACCAGCGCACCGTCGCGATGTTCCTGGCGGACGGGCACCACGACGCGCTGCTGCGCCGCCTGTGCAATGTCTATCGCGAGCGGCTGGCGGCGGCGATCACCGCCCTCGTCAAACATTTGCCCGAATTCACCGTCAATCTCACCGCCGGCGGGACGGCGTTGTGGATCCGCGGACCGAAGCAGCTCGACATGAACGCGGTCGAGAAGGAAGCGCTGAAGAAGGGCGTAGTGATCGAGCCAGGCGCCGTGCACTTCATGGCGCAGCCGGGGCCGGCGAACTATTTCCGCCTCGGCGTCTCATCCATCCCAACGGAGCGCATCGAGCCCGGCATCAAGCTGCTCGCAGAAGCCGTGCGCGAGCAGTTGAAGCGGGGGTAGGGCGACAGAAAGGCAGGGCGATGTCTGCCAAGCGGGCGCTTGCTCCCATAGCGCTATCGAGCCTGATGCTCGGAGCATTGTCGTCGGACGCGATGTCTCAGTCGTCCTCCGAGTTGTTGAGCGACCCGACGCCGTTCGAAATCGCTTATGGGATGAGCTTTTACGATTTCGATGCATGCGGTGATGCGGAGGCTGGCCGGATATTGCGTCGCGCCATTATAGAGAAACTCGAACTCTGCCCTTTTTCGACGGGGGCCAGGGAAGAATTTCAGAAGTGGCGGCTCGAGACGTTGGAGGACATGGCGATGGGCCTCTGGCAAGCTCATGTCCAGGGCAAGGATCCAGGCGGCCCGGCCGAGCTATATGATTGGCAAACCAATCCCCCTCGACCCTTGATGACTTGTTCCGAATATCGCCAGACGCCTCGATACCTCGAGAAGCGAGGGCGGCTGCTTAGCTATGCTCGCAGCGAGATCGGCGTCGACCAAGCGATTGGCGAGGAATGCCCGTCCGGGCCGGCCTCCCTCTAGCGCCCGACAACCCTGGCCCAACCCAGCGCAAAATGCTGGACCTATGACTGGGCCAGCGCACCTCCTATGCTTCGCGCATCCATCGATCAGGAGTATCCGCGCATGACCCGCATGACGCCTTCCGAGGCCTTTGTCGAAACCCTCGCCGCGCACGGCGTGAAGCACATATTCGGCATCGTCGGCTCGGCCTACATGGACGCGCTCGACATCTTCGAGCCGGCCGGCATCCGCTTCATCTCGGTGGCGCACGAGCAGGGCGCCGGCCACATGGCGGACGGCTATTCGCGGGTCAGCGGCAAGCAGGGCGTGTGCATCGCGCAGAACGGCCCCGGCATCACCAATTTCGTGACCGCGATCGCGGCGGCCTATTGGGCCCATTCGCCGGTGGTGATGATCACGCCGGAGACCGGGTCCGCCGGCATGGGGCTGGGCGGTTTCCAGGAAACCGACCAGATGCCGATCTTTTCCAAGATCACCAAGTTCCAGGCCCACATCGCCAACAACAGCCGCATCGCGGAGCTCACCAGCCGCTGCTTCGACTATGCGCTGACCGAGCGCGGGCCGACCCAGATCAACATCCCGCGCGATTTGTTCTATGGCGAGATCGACGTCACCATCCCGCAGCCGATCAAGATCGAGCGCGGTGCCGGCGGGCCGGAGAGCCTGGATGAGGCCGCGAAGCTGCTGGCCGAAGCCAAGTTCCCGGTCATCATGGCGGGCGGCGGCGTGGTGATGGGCGGCGCGCAGGCGCAGGCGATCAAGCTCGCCGAATATCTGCAGGCGCCGGTCGTGACCTCCTATCTGCACAACGACGCCTTCCCCAAGTCCCATCCGCTGATGTGCGGGCCGCTCGGCTACCAGGGCTCCAAGGCGGCCATGAAGGTGATCGCGCAGGCGGACGTGGTGCTGGCGCTGGGTTCGCGCCTGGGCCCATTTGGCACGCTGCCGCAGCATGGCATCGAATACTGGCCGAAAGACGCCAAGCTGATCCAGGTCGACATCAACCACCGCGTCCTCGGCCTGGTGAAGCCGATGCATGTCGGCGTGCATGGCGACGCCGGCAAGGCGGCGGCGGAGATCCTGCATCGCCTCCAGACGCTGAATGCCAGCATTGCGGCGCACGGCAACAAGGACGCGCGCCTCGCTGAAGTGAAGACGCAGCAGCAGGCGTGGGAGAGCGAGCTCACCGACTGGTCGATGAAGGACGGCTCGCCGATCGTGCCGCGCCGGGCGCTGCGAGAGCTGGAGAAGGCCATGCCGAAG
>DASYRS010000256.1:0-8750 GCA_036004205.1 Dongiaceae bacterium | reverse complement strand
GCTGATGCTGAACGCGCTGAAGCAGGTCTATCCCAACGTCGATATCGCCAGCCACATCATCGGCGATCCGATCACGGTGTCCTGGGAGTCCGACCCCAATTTCCTGGGCGCGTTCAAGGGCGCCCTGCCCGGCCACTACCGCTATAACCACCGGATGTATTGCCACTTCGTCCAGGACAGCTTGCCGCCGCAGGAGCGCGGCATCTTCATCGCCGGCGACGACGTCTCCTGGACCCCCGGCTGGGTCGAGGGGGCGGTGACCACCGGGCTCAACGCAGTCTGGGGAATCCTGAAGCACCTGGGCGGCGAGACGCCGAAGGACAATCCCGGCCCCGGCGACCGGTTCGAAGAGCTGAAGCCGATGGCCCTGCCGGACTAAGAAACCGGCCGTTTACCGGCCTTTAATCCTCGGAAGGCAGATTTTCCTGGCAACCGAGGATTAGGGGAATCCCATGCCGGCCTCAACCCTGCGCCGTATCCATGCCTTTCTACTGAACCTGGCGGTGCTGACGGTGCCGGTCCATTTAATCGCGTCGGTGATCAACCCGATGTTCGCCGGAGCGATCAGCTTTGTCGTTGTCCTGGTGCTGAGTGTTCTCCTTCCGGCCAGTCTGTCGCCCGGTCACCGGATCTTGAGCATCCAGCCGGACAAGACGGTGGATGATGAGGTCCTGTCCGGCGAGAGCTGGGTGACGATGCTGCTGGGCCTTGTGTTTGTGGAATGTGGCGCCAACACCACCCTGTCCTGGACGCGGCTGGACGACCTCCTGGCGCAAGCGCATTTGGATGGCATCCCGTTCTTTGGCACACTGATCGATCCGACATACGGAGCGGCCATTTCGACATCCTGGGGGCTGATCACGGTCCTTGCCGGCGTGCTTTTCTACAAGCTCTCGCCGGTGGGATTGTGGCTGGGCGTTGCTATTGTCCTGATCAACGCGACCGACCTGTTCGTGAGCCGGGAGGGGTGGATCAACATCTATTTCTCATGGTTCTTTGCCAACCAGCCCCCGGAAAGTCCCCTTGCCGGGGGGACCTTCAGTGCGCCGACCATCGCTTACGAGCTGACGCCCTGGTTCGTGGCCGTGCTCGGCACCGGCTCGGCGGTTGCCATCTCCGCGATGGTCCTGACGTCGGGCCGGCTGACCCGCACCGGCTGATCCTGCGACCTTCCGTCGCGATTCCGGATAGATCGCCCCGATCACACACTATTGTCCCAAGGGCCACGGGTTTGGCCCTTGATCTTCCCACTGACTCGCCTGACATTGCCCGCCGTCTGCGGATGACTAGCGGTCTTTTTCGGGTTCCGATGGAACGGCTGAAGCACGCCGGGCGTTGGTCTGCGGACGCCCAAAAATGCTGGCAACGCACGTTCCGGAACTGAAGTCCTATGCGTTTCTCGAACTGGATGATCGGCCTCGTCGTCGCGCTGCTGTTTGCCGGCACCTGGGTGCTGCTGAACCGGCCGGTCGAGCAGGACCCCTGGACCGAGGACGTGTCCGGCCTGACCTATTCGCCCTATCGCGACGGCGCGAACCCGATCAACGGCCGTGAGCCGACGCTGGCGGAGATCCGCCGGGACCTCTCGCTCATGGCCGGCCTCACCAGCCAGATCCGCACCTATTCGACCCTCGGCGCCAATTACGGCATCCCGACCATGGCGGACAAGATGGGCCTGCGCGTGATGGCGGGGGCCTGGATCGGCGAGGACCTGAAAAAGAACCGGCAGGAGATCGACAACCTGGTCGACCTTGCCACCAACAACGGCAGCGTCAGCCGGGTTACGGTCGGCAACGAGGCCGTCTTCAAGAACATGATCAAGGTGCCGCAGCTCATCGACTACATCCGCGAGGTCAAGCGCCGCCTGCCGGGCATCCCGGTCAGCACCGCGGAGCCGTTCGACATCTGGCTCAAGCATCCCGAGCTGATGGAGGAGGTCGATTTCGTCGCCGTGCACATTCTGCCGTTCTGGAACGGGATTCCGGTGCAGGACGCGGTGCCGTGGACCATGGGCAACTACCACGAGGTCGAGCGCGTCATGAAGGCGCGTGGCCTCAACAAGCGAATCGTTCTGACCGAGGTCGGCTGGCCGAGCCAGGGCCTGCAGCGCATGGGCGCCGTTGCTTCCCCGGTCAACCAGGGCATTTTCCTGCGCAACTTCGTGCGCGAGGCCAAGAAGACCGATGTCGAGTATTTCATCATCGAAGGCTTCGACCAGCCGTGGAAGGCGGAGTACGAGGGTGGCGTCGGCGCCTATTGGGGCGTGTGGGACGGCCATCGCAACCTGAAACCGGCCTTGCAGGGCATCCTGGTCAACTACGAGAACTGGCGCTGGCTGGCCGCGGCCATCCTGGTGCTGGGCCTGCCGTTCGTGCTGTGGGTGCTGCGCGCGGAATTGGGCCTGGTCGGGCGCGGACGCTTCTTCCTGGCGCTGCTGGGGCAGAGCGGCGTGATGATCGCGGTCTGGGTCTACGCCACCTATAGCGGGCGCTATCTCACCTGGTTCGACATCGTTGCCCTCGCCATGATCGCGCCGGCGACCGTCCTGTTGCTCGCCATCTTCCTGATCGAAGGGGTGGAGATGGCGGTCAATCTGTGGCTGGGCCAGAGCCGCCGCCGGCGCATCCCGCCGCCGGTCAAAGGCACCTGGAAGCTGCCGAAAGTGTCGATCCACGTGCCGTGCTACAACGAGCCGCCGGACATGATGATCGAGACCATCCGCGCGCTCGAGAAGCTGGACTATGCCCGCTTCGAAGTGCTGGTGATCGACAACAACACCAAGGACGATGCGGTGTGGAAGCCGGTCGAGGCCTATGTCGCGTCCTTGAACCGGCCGAACTTCAAATTCTTCCACCTGCCGAAATGGCCAGGCTTCAAGGCCGGCGCGCTCAATTACGGGCTGAGCCAGACCGATCCGGATGCCGAGATCGTCGCCACCATCGACAGCGACTACAAGGTGCGGCCGGAATGGCTGAAGGAGCTGGTGCCCTATTTCGCCGACCCGCAGGTCGCGCTGATGCAGGCGCCGCAGGATTATCGCGACGCGCACGAAGACCTCTTCAAGCGCATGTGCTTCTGGGAATATGCCGGCTTCTTCCACCTCGGCATGAAGACGCGCGATGAGAAGAACGCGATCATCCAGCACGGCACCATGGCCCTGATCCGCAAATCGGCGCTGGCCGAGGTCGGCGGCTGGGCGGAATGGTGCATCACCGAGGATGCGGAGCTGGGCCTGCGCCTGTTCGAGGCCGGCTATGGCGCGGTCTATACCGAGAAGAGCTACGGCAAGGGCCTGATGCCGGACAGCTTCGACGCCTATCGCAAGCAGCGTTACCGCTGGGCCTATGGCGCGATGACCATCCTCAAGGGCCATGCGCGCGATCTGCTGCCGTTCGGGCGCCAGCGGCTCAATCCGGCGCAGCGCTACCAGTTCCTGGCCGGCTGGATGCCGTGGATCGCCGATGGGCTGCAGCTGCTGTTCGTCTATCTGGCGATCGCGTGGAGCGTCGGCATGATGTGGCTGCCCGACAAGGTCGAACCGCCGCTGACGCTCTATCTCATCGTCACGCTCGGCATGTTCTTCTTCAAGGTCGGCAAGTCGATGTGGCTCTATGCCAGCAAGGTGCCATGCAGCTTCCTCGACAACCTCGGTGCGGCGTTTGCCGGCCTCTCGCTGTCCTACGCCGTCTCCAAGGCGGTCTGGCGCGGGCTCTTCACCAGCAACCTGCCGTTCCATCGCACACCGAAGATGGAGAACCAGCCCGCCATCGTCCGCGGCCTGGTCTCGGCGCGCGAGGAGACCATCATCTTCCTGATGCTGATCCTGAGCGGTGTCGGCGTGATCTGGCAGCGCGGCACGGTTGAGCCCACCTCGACCCTGTGGGCGGTGCTGCTGAGCGTGCAGGCGTTGCCGTTCCTCTCGGCACTGCTGATGTCGATGATCAACGTGCTGCCGATCTTCAAGTGGCGTCGCACCATGCCGCTGCCGGACCTGCCGGCCGCCGTTCTGCCGGCTGGAACGCCGGCAGCCGGCGAGCTGACGACCGGTCGCTAGTGGTCTCCGAAGATCGATGAGGGCGAGCCGAAGCACGAAGGTGCGGGCCTTTACCGCGCTGGCTGGCGGCGTTCTCGCGATCGTCGCAATCGCGGCGTTCTGGCTCTGGCGTGCGACGCCGGTGGTGCTGGTGGATGCGCCGAGCGGGCGCTTCGCCTGCGTCTCCTACACGCCGTTCCGGGGCAACCAGACGCCGTTCGACCAGAGCCTCGTCATCCCGCCGCAGCAGATCGAGGAGGACTTGGCGCGCCTCAAGACTGAAACCGATTGCGTACGCACCTACGCGGTCGATCAGGGGCTGGATCAGGTGGTGCCGATCGCCGAAAAGCTCGGGCTGAAGGTCCTGCTCGGCATTTGGATCGGCGTGGAAGCAAAGGACAACGAGATCCAGCTCAGCCGCGCCATCGCGCTGGCCAAGGCACACCCGCAGGCCATCAAGGCCATCATCGTCGGCACCGAGGTGCTGCTCCGCCAGGAGCAGACCGCCGCGACGCTGGAGAGCCTGCTGAAGCGCGTGAAGGCGGAGACCGGCCTGCCCGTCACGTATGCCGATGTCTGGGAATTCTGGCTGCGCCACCCGGAACTGGCGGACGACGTCGACTTCGTCACCATCCACATCCTGCCCTATTGGGAGGATGATCCGGTGCCGGCGGCGGACGGCGTCATCCATATCGATGCGATCCTGCACATGGTGCAGGCGGAGATGCCGGGCAAGACCGTCTATATCGGCGAGACCGGCTATCCCTCCGCCGGCAAGCAGCGCGCGCGGGCGCTGCCTGGGCTGGTGGAGCAGGCCGGCTTCATCCGCGGCTTCCTCGCCTACGCGCGCGATCATGGCCTCGATTACAACGTCATCGAGGCGTTCGACCAGCCCTGGAAGCGCGCATTGGAAGGTACCGTCGGCGGCTATTGGGGCGTGTTCGACGAAGACCGCACCTCGAAATTCCCGCTCACCGGCCCAATTGCGCGCATGGGATCGCCGTGGCCGTGGCTCGCCGGCAGCATTGCACTCGGCATCGTGCTGTGGTGGCCCGCGCGCGGCGCGGCGCGCGGCGCGATCGCGGCGATGGCTGCGCCGCTGCTGGCGGGAGGCGCGGCGCTCGCCATCGCGCTGCAGATCGATCATGCGCAGTTTGCCGCGTGGCACTGGTACGAATGGGCACTGGAGGGAGCGTTGGCCCTCATCTCCGCCCTGGTCGCGATGCTGGCCCTGCCGCGCATTCTGGCCGGCGATGACGCCGCGCCCGCAGGCGCCGCGGACAGCCTCGATTGGCTGCGCCGGCCATGGAGCCGCCGGCTTGACGCGACGCTGGCCTTGGGCGCGCTGCAACTGACCGTCATCGCGGGCGCTGCCGTCGTCGCCCTCGGCCTCGATTTCGATCAGCGCTATCGCGATTTTCCGATCTGGGCATTTGTGGTCCCGGCCGTCGCCTTTGCGATGCTTCACGCCCGGAGCACAGCGCGGCGCACAGCGGAGATCGAGCTCTGCTTCGCGAGCCTGCTCGCGCTGTCGGCGCTTTTCATCGCTCTTAACGAAAATGTCTTCACGCGGCCGGAGATGCGGATTTCCCTGACGGACGCCTTTGACCCCGCGCTGGCCGGGGAGGTCAGCGGCAATTCCTTGATCTGGTGCCTGATTCTGCTCGTTTTCGCCTATCCGTGGAGCGCCCTCTCCCGACGCGCGCGCATGAATTCGCCAATAATCGATTCAAGTTCTATTCATAATTAAGGGCCCATTAACCGCGTCCCTTAAGGATACGGAGAGGATATCAGGGCTACGCTCGCCACTGAAATTTTCTCAACCGCACATTCCAGTCGGGAGCGGATTCTATGGACGGAGCGGCGGCCCACGTCGTCACCTTTGGTACTGTCGCGGCCATCGAAGGCGCCCGCGCCCGCGTCGTTCTGGACATGGCGGAAGACGGATCCGGCTTCGCGGGACCCGTGCCACCCCAGATCGGGCAGGTCGTGCGCGTCGATGTCGGCGAAGCGCGCATCTTCGGCATCATCATCGGATTGCGGACGCCGGCGGCCGAGCAGGCCATCATCGGCCCGCCCAACCAGATCATGGACCTCGATCTGATCGGCGAGATCCTCGAGACCGATGCCGATGCCAGGTTCCGCCGCGGCGTCTCCGAATTTCCGCGCCTGGGCGACCGCGTGTCGGCCGCGGGCAGCGACGATCTGCGCAAGATCTTCACGCGCTCGGACCGCGAAGGCGTGCGCGTCGGCTGCGTGCACCAGGACCCTTCGATTCCCGCCAACATCTTCACCGACGATCTGCTGGGCAAGCATTTCGCCGTGCTCGGCACCACTGGCTCGGGCAAGTCCTGCGCCCTCGCCGCCATCGTGCGCGGCATCCTCAGCAAGCATCGCCACGGCCACGTCCTCATCCTCGATCCGCACAACGAGTATGGCGCGGCCTTCGGCGAACTGGCCGAAGTGATCAGCCCCGCCAATCTTGAGCTGCCGTACTGGCTGCTGAACTTCGACGAGATGAAGGAGCTGGTCATCGGCGAATCCAGCCGCACGCCGGAAATCGATGCCTCGATCCTCAACTTCGTCATCGTCGAAGCGAAGAAGAAGCTGGCCACCGGCCAGGAGTTCGCGATCACCGTCGACACGCCAGTGCCCTATCGCCTGTCCGACGTCACCCGGATCATCGACGATCTGATGGGCAAATATGAGCGGCCGCTGGAGCTGGCGCCCTATATGCGCATCAAGGACCGCTTCAACGCCCTGCAGGCCGACCGGCGCTACGCCTTCATGTTCCCCGGCCTCATGGTGCGCGATGAGATGACGCGCCTGCTGTCGCGCATCTTCCGCGTGCCGGTGGAGGGCAAGCCGGTGACCATCTTCGACACCTCGGGCGTTCCGACCGAAATTCTCAACGTCGTGGTGTCGATGCTGTGCCGTCTCACCTTCGACTTCGCTTTGTGGAGCGATCGCGCGGTTCCCATCCTGCTGGTGTGCGAAGAGGCGCATCGCTATGCGCCGACCAATGAAAAGCTGGGCTTCGAGCCGACCAAACGCGCAGTGGCGCGTATCGCGCTCGAAGGCCGTAAATACGGCGTGTCGCTGGGCCTGGTCACGCAGCGCCCGTCGGAACTGGCGGCCAACATCCTGTCCCAGTGCAACACCATCTTTGCCATGCGCATCACCAACAGCAAGGACCGCGAGTACCTGGCGGCCGCCATGCCGGAGTCCGGCAGCGGCATGCTGGAAGAGCTGCCGGCCCTGCGCGCGGCCGAAGCGATCGCAATCGGTGAAGGCGTGCCGGTTCCGCTGCGTATCATGTTCGATCCGCTGCCGGACGATTGCCGGCCGTACAGCAACACGGCGAAGTTCAGCGACGCCTGGGACCACGACAATGTCCCGGCGGAGTTCCTGACCGACGTCGTCGCCCGCTGGCGCCGCCAGAGATAGAAGCCGAGATAGCCGCCGGGGCATTTTCTCCGGCATTGGGCCCGGTCCGATCCAACCGGATCGGGTCATGCTCTAACGCCGCCGCAGCAGCGCCAGCAGTGTCAGCACCAAGGCGAGCGAGCCGTGGGTCGCGTTGTAGAGGAGCAGCGCCAGCGCGCTGAACAACAGCGCGTTCGCCAGCACGATCCGCAGCAACAGCCGCGGCAGCGTCACGAACAGCCCGATCGCCGCGCTGGCCAGGGCAACCCAGCCCCAGCCGTTGTAATGCTGCCACAGGATCAGCCATTGCCGCGGGGTGCACCAGCCCGGCGCGTCCAACTGGCCGCACAGGATGCCCATCTCTTCCGGCTGGATCACGCCGTAGCGCAGCCACAATGCCAGGGCAAATCCAACCAGCGACACCGCCGCCCAGCTCAGGGCGCGGCGGGTGGTCCAGTTCTTGGGAACATCGAGTCCATTCATTCATTGTCGTTCTATCGGAAATGCCGGTGCATGCAAATGCCGCCACATGCAGATGTCCGGCGGCAATCGCGTTAATGGCACTGGCTTTCGCGCCTCGCCTCGGCCAACATCCGGTTTTCCCGATCAAGGGAGGATACATGCGCAGAAACCACAACGTTCCGCGCGGGCAGGTCCATCGCCTGACCGTGACCAGCGAGGTGCTGGCCGGCAACCTGCTTGGCGATCCCATCGAGCGCGAGCTGCATATCTATACCCCGGCCGGCTATCAGGAGGGCGCGCGCCTGCCGCTGCTGGTGGATGTGGTCGGCTTCACCGGCTCCGGCATGGGCCACACCAATTGGAAGGCCTTTACCGAGAACGTGCCGGAGCGGCTCGACCGGCTGATCGGCGAGGCCAAGATGGGGCCGGTCGTGGTCGCGTTTCCCGACTGCTATTCGCGGCTGGGTGGCAACCAATATGTCAATTCCGCCGCCATCGGCCGCTACGAGGACTATCTGGTGGACGAGATCGTGCCGTTCGTCGAACGGCGCTTTTCCTGCGGCGGGACTGGCAACCGCGCGATCTTCGGCAAGTCCTCGGGCGGCTTTGGCGCGATCACGCACGGCATGCGCCGCGCCGATGTATGGGCGGGGGCGGCCTGCCATTCCGGCGACATGGGGTTCGAGATGTGCTATCTGAACGATGTGCCGAAGGTACTGAACGAGCTCGCCAAGCACGGCCGCTCGATCGAGAAGTTCGTGGCGCATCTCGAGGCCGCGCCGAAACCCACCGAGGACGAGATCGCGGTCATCAACCTGCTGGCGATGTC
>DASYRS010000255.1:0-8079 GCA_036004205.1 Dongiaceae bacterium | reverse complement strand
CGCCGCCGATCGGCACCAGCAGGACGCCGCCGGCGAGCAGCACGCAGAGCGTCAATCCGGTACTCGTGATAGAGCGGCGTTCCTGCTTGCGATGAACCGGGCGTCGAGGTGCCATGATCCAAACCGAATGATTTCCCTGGGATGATCTTGTGCCTTGCGAGCCCTAAAAAGCCCTTAATCGCGCCCACGAAGTGTCGCAAATTAGAGGCGAATGCGCAGCCGCCGGGTGCGGTCAGCGCGGCTCCGGCACGGCCAGCTCGAAGATCAGCTCGCCTTCGGGCGTACAGCCGGTTTCCCGCCAGCCCGCCGCGCGATAGAGCTGCGCCGCGCGGGTATCGGGATCGGTGCTGAGCGCCAGCGTGCGAAAGCCGGCACGGACCAGGGCATCGCAGGCGGCGGCCAGCAGCGCCCGGCCGATCCCGCGCCCCTCATGGCCGGGCCGGACGAACAGCGCCCAGATCCATCCCGTCTCGCAATCGCTGGCCGAGATGCCGAGAATTTCGCCCGCTTCCTCCCAGACCCACATGTGGCCGCGCTCGACCTAGCGCAGGCAATCCTCGGGTGTCACTTGGCCGGGATGGGACAGCCGGTTCTCGCGGACCTGCAGCCGCAGTTCCATCATCGCGGCGATGTCCGCCGCGTTCGCCCGGCGCACCGACCCTGCACCCAGCCCCAGCGATGTCATGCCGATCCCCTTATGCTAGTCTCCGGACTCCGATCCGGGGGAATCATGCCACCTTCCAACGCCGCCATCCATTACGTGCCGGCCGGCTACGACACCAAGGGGCCGAAGCTGATGGGCCGCATGGCGGCCGGGGAGGGCTTTCTCGACGCCTATCTGCGCCATGCCGGGGTCGAGCGGCTCTACTGCTACGCCGCGGAGCGCAAGGCGGCGGACCAATTCGCGGGCCTGGCGCAGAGCGTGGGCCAGGCGCCGGTCGAATGGATTCCCTGGGCCAATCCATCAGGGCTAGCCAGGCCGGGCGCTCTCTACATTCCAGACCCCAGCCTGCACGATCACGCCTGGCGCCGGCGCGGGCGCGACCAGCGCGCCTATAGCCTGACCGGCATCACGCACACCACGGCATCGGCCGGGGCGATGGACATGATCGCGGAATTCGCCCTGGCGCCGCTGCAGGATTGGGATGCGGTGATCTGCACCGCGAAAACCGTCAGGACCATGGTCGAGGCCTTGATGGCGGAGCAGGCCGCGTATCTGAAGGACCGGCTGGGCGCGCAGCGGGTTCCGCGCCCGCAATTGCCGGTCATCCCGCTCGGCGTTGATTGCGCGCGCTTCGCCTCCGATGCCGCCACGCGTGCCGCGCAGCGCGCGGCGCTGGGTATCGCGGATGGCGACATCGCGTTCCTGTTCGTCGGGCGCCTCAGCTTCCATGCCAAGGCGCATCCGTACCCCATGTATCTGGCGCTGGAGCGGGCGGCCCAGCGGACAGGCAAGCGGCTGCATCTGATCCAGGCCGGCTGGTTCGCCAACGATTTCATCGAGGGCGCGTTCCGCGACGGCGCGCGGGACTTCTGCCCCAGCGTCACCGCGCATTTCCTGGATGCGCGCAAGCCGGAGGTGCGCTTCGCCGTCTGGCAGGCGGCGGACATCTTCACCTCGCTCTCCGACAACATCCAGGAGACGTTCGGCCTCACGCCGATCGAGGCGATGGCGGCGGGCCTGCCCAGCGTGGTGACGGACTGGGACGGCTATCGCGACACGGTGCAGCACGGCGAACACGGCTTTCGCGTGCCGACCGTCGCGCCGCCGCCGGGGCAGGGCGCCGACCTCGCCGACGCGCACGCGATCGGGATCGACACCTACGACCGCTATTGCGGCTATGCCAGCCAGTTCGTCGCGGTCGATATCGACGCGACCGCGGATGCGTACATCGCGCTGATCGGCAATCCCGGCCTGCGCGCCAAGCTGGGCGAAGCGGCGCGCAAGACGGCGGAGGCGAATTTCGATTGGCGCCACGTCGTCGCGCGCTATCAGGAGCTGTGGGCGGAGCTGGCGGCGCGCCGTGCCTCGGCGGTGGAATCCGCCCCCGCGCAAGGCCCGATCCATTGGCCGGCCCGCGCCGATCCCTTCACCATCTTCGCGGATTATCCGAGCGAGGTGCTGTCGCCTTTGCACCGGCTGGAGCCCGGCGATTTCGCCGGCGACCTCGCGGCAATCGTTGCGCATCCCTTGTTCGCCTTTGCCAAGCACCGGCTGCGGCTCGATCTGTGCAAAGCCGTGATGCGCCAAGTCGCTAAGCGGCGCGCGGTCACGCTAGCCGAGATCGGCGCCACCCTCAACGAAACGGATCGCGCATTGCTGCCGCGCAACGCGGCGTTCCTGCTCAAGATCGGCGCGCTCCGTGCCAGGGCGCGCGAGGCCGGCGCCTAACTATATCTTTTTGGCATCGCGCCAAGCCTGCAGCAGTAAAACGGATGGCTCGAAATGCATGCCATCTTCGTGCTTGAATGCCGCGCCCCAGTACCATCCGGCGGCATTGAAGTATCGCGACAGGATCAGCAGGCCGCGGAACACCTTGTCGTCTCCCTGGTCGTCCAGATGCCCGTCGAGCTTGACGTCGATCGCCAGCCCCCACGAGTGTTTCGACGGTGTCTTGCCGAGCTCGCCGCCGGGAAGGCGCACGAGGCGCGCGCATTCCATGCCGGCTGAACCCAGGATGGCATGCAGATCCGGCACCTCCGCTTTGACCGCCGCGAAGATCTCCCGCAGCGACTGCAGCGCCGTTTCGTGTCCGGTCGCGCGGAACGGCCCGACCGAGTCAGTCTTGATTCTGGCTTTCAGTGCCGGGTTCGAGATCGGTTGGCAATCCCCGGTATAGTTTTCGCGCGGATTGCCCAGCAGGCCGGTCAGCTCCTCGGTGGTGGCGGTGCGAAGCCCGACATTGATGGTGCTCTTGTCCGGCTTCGGAAGCAGCTCGAGAAAGTCCATCTTCCCCTCCCAGGATGGTGAGAACGGTCAATCCTGGGCTTGTTGCCCGTGAAGCGGAAGTGGGACCGGCGGGGGAATGCTTAATCTGCCTTTCGCCACAGCAGGGTGAGCACATGATAGGTCGCGCGCACGCGGCCCTGCGCATCCACCTGCCGCAGGATGCGCCGCAGCGCGCCGGGCGATAGCGGGCGCGTGCGCTCGGCCGGCAGGTCCGCGCCGATGCTGCGCAGCGATTGCAGGAAATCGAGCGCGCTGGGGTGCTCGTCCCACAGCCGCTGCTCTCGTGCCTGCTCGACCAGGAATCCCGGCGGCCGCTGCCAATCGAGCTCCGCCAGCGACGGATAGCTCGGAATCGCCGGCGTGAGGCCGAGCAGCGCCGCCGCCGCGCGCCATTCCTGGAACGTCTCGGTGCCGAGCGTCGTCAGCGCAAGCACGCCGCCCGGCCGCAGCAACGCGCCCAGCGCGGCAAAGGCCTGGTGCGGGTTGCCGAACCATTGCGCCGCGAGGCTGCCGCAGACCAGGTCGAACCCGGCCGCCTGGAACGCCGGCAACTCCGCATCCATGGTGGCGCAGGCAAGCTGCGGCGCGGCACCGAGGCGCTTGCGGGTCAGCGCGGCCATCGGCGGCGCCAGGTCGGTCGCGATCAGCTGCGCCTCCGGGAACAGGCCGGCGAGCGCGCGCGTCAGGTTGCCGGTGCCGCAGCCGAATTCGAGGATCCGCGCAGGCCGCGCCGCGGCGGCGATATCGCCGGCCAGCGCCTCGGCGATCCGCGCCTGGATGCGCGCGGCGCGGTCATAGGTCGGCGCCGCAGCCCCGAAATGCCGTGCGATCTGCTGCTTGCGCGCGCTCATGCGATCGATACCCGTACGATCCAGGCCGCGAGTTGCGCCGGATGCGAGCGTGGCAAGGCGTGGCCGCCAGACAGCCAATCCACCGCGAAGTTCTTGAACGCCATCTGGGCCATTGCGGCGGGAACGATGGCATCCTCGTCCCCCGCGATCAAGCGCACGGGACTTGCGCGGCGCGCGAGATTTTCGCGTTCGTCCCAGCTCGCGAGATGATCGAGCCCTTCGGCCAGCGTCGCCGCATCCGGCGGTCCGCTTGGCCCGGGTGCACCCGCGCGCTGCCAGAATTCCGCCAGCACATTGTTTGGATCGGCGGCGACGCGCCGGCGCATCCGCTCCAGCAGGCGCGGCGCGACCGCAGGCCGGTAATCGTCGCATTCCAGGAATCGCGGAAACGCGTTGACGCCGATCAGCGGCAGATGTTCCAGGCCCCGTTGACGCACCAGCCACAGGAAGCCGAGCGAATGGCCGACCAGCAGCGTGACGCCATCCGGAACGATCATGTTCGCGGTGCCGAAATAGCCGAGATCGAGGGCCGTGCTCGGGCGATCGCCCAGCGCACCGCGCAACGGATCCCAGAAGCTCGCATCATAGCCCCAGCCATGCACGAACAGGATCAACGGGGCGGCTCCAATCCGGCGAGGGCATCGCACAGACGCGCGACGTCCGCGTCCTGGTGCGCCGCGCTGAAGGCGAGGCGCAGGCGCGCTTCGCCTTCCGGCACGGTCGGCGGCCGGATCGCGATGGCGAGCAGCCCTTGCGCTTCCAAGCCCGCTTGCGCCGTCAGCGTAGCCTCATTGCCACCGATCACCAGCGGCACGATCTGGGTGTCGGACGCGCCGGTGGACAGGCGATGGCGTTTCGCCGCCTGCCGGAATCGCTCCGCATGATCGCGCACCCGCGCGCGCTCGACCTCCATCGTCGGCACCAGGTCCAGCGCGGCATCGAGTGCGCCGAACACCGACGGCGGCAAGGCAGTCGAATAAATGAACCCGGCGCAGCGATTGACCAGGAAGTCGATCAGCTTGCGCGAGCCCGCGACATAAGCGCCGAACCCGCCCAACGCCTTGCCCAGCGTCCCCATCACGACGTCGATATTGCCCGGATGATCGGCGGTCAGGCCGCGGCCTTGCGGCCCCAGCACGCCGGTCGCATGGGCCTCATCGACATAGAGATGCGCGCCGAACTGGTCCGCGAGCGCGATCAGCTCGCCGAGCGGTGCGCGGTCGCCATCCATGCTGAAGACCGATTCGGTGACGATCAGGCGCCGCCCCGGCTTGTCCCGGTCGCGTGCCAGCAGCGTGCGCAGATGGTCGAGGTCGTTGTGACGGAACCGCTGCTGGCGCAACCCTCCGGCTGCGATCCCATGATGCAGGCTGGCATGGTTCAGGCGATCGGCATAGAGCATGGTCTCGCCCAGCAGTTCCGCCAGGGCCGGCAGAATCGTGGCATTGGCCTGGAACCCCGCGTTGAACACCAGGGCCGCTTCCGTGCCTTTGAAGGCCGCGAGCTTTTCCTCTACCGCGATATAGGCATCGAGCGTTCCGGTGACCAGGCGCGAGGCGCTGGCGCCGGCGCCATGGCGTTCGGTCCAGTCGCGCGCGCGGGCGATCAGCGCGGGATGCCGGCTGAGACCGAGATAGTCGTTGCCGGAGAAATCGACCAGGCGCGTGCCATCGGGCCGGACGACATGCGCGCCCTCGCGCCGATAGGGACGGAGACGACGCAGCCTTCCGGCCTCCGCCAGTTCCGCAAGGCGCGCTTCCGCCAGCTCGTCCAATCGGCGTCCCATGACGAAATCAGGCAGCCGCGCGCTGCTGCGACCAGGCGGAGACATGGCGCACAATCGCCTGGGTCAAGCGCGCAAGCTCGTCGCTCGGGATCACGAACGGCGGCGCGACATAGACGATGTCGCCGAACGGCCGGATCCACACGCCGTCCTCCAGGAAGCGCGGCCGGAACCACGGCCCTTCGCCGGCTCTGGTCAATTGCACCACGCCGAGCGCGCCGCGCACCCGCACGTCGACCACGCCGGTCAGGCGCCGGCAGGGCTCCAGCTCGGCGCGGAGCTGCGCCTCGACCGCACGCACCTGAGAGAGGCGCGGCTCACGCTCGAACAGATCGAGCGAAGCGTTGGCGGCGGCGCAAGCAAGGGCGTTGCCCATATAGGTCGGCCCGTGCATCAGCGCCTTGCCGGGATCGTCCGACAGGAACGCCTCGAACACTTTGCGCGTCGCGATGGTTGCCGCGAGCGGCAGCGTGCCGCCGGTCAGCGCCTTGGAGAGGGTGATGATATCCGGCACGATCTCCGCCTCGGCACAGGCGAACATCGGTCCGATGCGCCCGAACCCCGTCATGATCTCGTCCAGGATCAGCAGGCAGTCCGCCTCGTCGCACGCTTGGCGCAGAAAGCGCAGCACTTCCGGCCCGTAGAACTTCATGCCGCCAGCGCCTTGCACCAGGGGCTCGATGATCACGGCCGCGACCTCGTCGCGATGCGCGCGCAGCAGGCGGGTGAATTCCGCCTGCTGCTCCCGGGTAGCCGGCACGTCGGCGATGATCTGTTGCGGCAAATAGCCTTTGAACAATCCATGCATGCCTTCGTCGGGATCGCACACCGACATGGCGGCCAGCGTGTCGCCGTGATAGCCGAAGCGGAACGAGACGAAGCGGTGCCGCCCCGTCTGGCCTCGATTGATCCAGTATTGCACCGCCATTTTCATCGCGATCTCGACCGAGACCGAGCCCGATTCGGAAAAGAACATGTGATCGAGATCGCCCGGCAGCAGATCGGCGAGGCGCTTGGCCAGGCGCAAGGTCGGCTCGGTGGCGAGGCCGCCCAGCATCACATGCGGCACCGCCTGCAATTGTGCGGCCACGGCTGCGCGGATGTGCGGATGGTTATAGCCGTGGCACACCGTCCACCAGGACGAGACGCCGTCGATCAGCTCGCGCCCGTCCGCCAGCTTGAGCCGCGCGCCTTCAGCCCCGACGACCGCGATGGGCGTCGGCGCAACCTTCATCTGCGCATAGGGCAGCCAGAGATGGGATGAGCCGCTGGTCAGCCAGTCGGGAGAAGGGGTGGCGCGGCCTCTGTCGGCCTCAGCCATGCGCGTGCGTTGGCGTGGCTTCGAGCGGCATCGGCGCGATGCCGAGGCGCTGGAACAGATCGCTGTCGTGATCGCGCCCGGGATTGGGCGTGGTCAGCAGCTTCGGCCCGGCGAAGATCGAGTTGGCGCCGGCGAGGAAGCAGAGCGCCTGCAATTCGTCGCTCATCTCCTCGCGCCCCGCGGACAAGCGCACCATGCTCTTCGGCATCATGATGCGCGCGACCGCGATGGTGCGCACGAAATCCAGCGGGTCGAGCTTCTTGGCGCCGTCGAGCGGCGTGCCGTGCACCTGCACCAGCATGTTGATCGGCACCGATTCCGGATGCTCGGCCAGGTTGGCGAGCGTTACCAGCATGCCGGCGCGGTCCCTGGCGCTTTCGCCCATGCCGACGATCCCGCCGCAGCACACTTTCATCCCGCTGTCGCGCACATGGGCCAGGGTATCCAGCCGCTCTTGATAGGTGCGGGTGGTGATGATCGCGCCGTAATAGTCCGGCGAGGTGTCGATATTGTGGTTGTAGTAGTCGAGCCCGGCCTCCTTCAGCCGCTGTGCTTGCGGTCCGCTCAGCATGCCGAGGGTCATGCAGGTCTCGAGCCCCAGCGCCTTTACGCCCTCAACCATGTCGCAGATCGCGTCGAGATCGCGGTCCTTGGGCTCGCGCCATGCCGCGCCCATGCAATAGCGCGACGCGCCGGCTTCCTTGGCCCGCTGGGCTTCCGCCACCACGGCTTCGACCGCCATCAGCTTCTGCGCCTCGACACCGGTGTCGTAGCGCGCGGCCTGCGGGCAATAGGCGCAGTCTTCCGGACAGCCGCCGGTCTTGATCGAGAGCAGGGTCGACAATTGCACCTGGTTGGCCGGGAAATGCGCCCGGTGGATAGTCTGCGCGCGGAACATCAAGTCGTTGAAGGGCAGGGCGAATAGGGCCTCCGCTTCGGCCACCGACCAATCGTGGCGGATGTCCGCCGGAAGTGCGGATGCGTCGGCCATGTGATGCTCCCTGCAGTGTTTGGCCGGACGCTATAAGCGAGGTCGGACCCTGTCAAGCAAGCTTGACAGCGCGCGCAAGCCCTGGGATTCAAGGTCATGCGCGCATTCTTCGTGACCAGCACCGGGACCGATATCGGCAAGACCTACGTCGGCTGCGGCCTGATCCGTCATTGGCGGGGCAAG
>DASYRS010000254.1:0-2691 GCA_036004205.1 Dongiaceae bacterium | reverse complement strand
GCAATCCGCCAGCTTGCCCGGCAAGGACAGGATATCGAGAGCGCCCTTGCGCCGCGTGAGATCGCGGGCCTTGCGCGCCGCTTCGCGCGCAGCCGCCGCCTCCACCACCTTGGCGACGATCTTCTTGGCATCGGTCGGATGCTCTTCCAGCCATTGGCCGAGCTTTTCGTTCACCACCGCCTCGACGATCGGCCGCACTTCGGAGGAGACCAGCTTGTCCTTGGTCTGGGAGGAGAATTTGGGGTCCGGCACCTTGACGGAGAGCACGCAGGTCAGGCCCTCGCGCACGTCATCGCCGGTCAGCTCCACCTTCTCGCGCTTCGCGATCCCGCTTTCCTCGGCGTATTTGTTCACCTGGCGCGTCAAGGCGCCGCGATAACCGGCGAGGTGCGTGCCGCCGTCGCGCTGCGGGATGTTGTTGGTGAAGCACAGCATGGTCTCGTGATAGGCGTCGGTCCATTCCATCGCGACTTCGACGGTGATGCCGTCTTTCTCGCCCGACACCACGATCGGCGGCTCATGCAGCGCGTTCTTGGAGCGGTCGAGATAACGCACGAAGGCTTCGATACCGCCTTCGTAGTGGAACTCGGCCGATTTCGGCTCGACTCCGCGCGCATCGGTGAGGATGAGGCGCACGCCGGAATTGAGGAACGCCAGCTCACGCAGGCGATGCTCCAGCGTCGCATAGTCGAAGTCGGTCTTGGTGAAGGTCTTGGTGGACGGCCAGAAGGTGACCTCGGTGCCGCGCTTGCCGTGCGAATCGCCGACCACCTTCAGCGGCGCTTCGGCATCGCCCATGCGGAAGCGCACGAAATGCTCCTGCCCGTCGCGCCAGATCCTGAGGTCGAGATGCTCGGAGAGAGCATTGACCACCGAGACGCCGACGCCGTGCAGGCCGCCCGACACCTTGTAGGAATTCTGGTCGAACTTTCCGCCGGCATGGAGCTGGGTCATGATGACCTCGGCCGCCGACACGCCCTCTTCCTTATGGATGTCGACCGGAATGCCGCGGCCGTTGTCGCGCACCGTGACCGAGCCGTCGCCGTTCAGCAGCACATCGATGCGGTCGCAGAAACCGGCCAGCGATTCGTCGATCGCGTTGTCGACGACTTCATAGACCATGTGATGGAGGCCGGAGCCGTCATCGGTGTCGCCGATATACATGCCCGGGCGCTTGCGCACGGCATCGAGGCCCTTCAGGACCTTGATGGAATCGGCATCGTAGCTTTCGTTGTCGCCGGCCGGCGTCGGCGGAATATCGTTCTTGTCGTCGGTCATCATGGTTCACTCGATGTCATCGGCTGATTAGGCCGGATTTCTAGAGAGAATGGACGCGGCCATCCTCGACCGCGAAAAACTGGGCGCCGCCGAACAGCGGACGGAACAGATCGCGATCGGTCCCGGTCAGCCAGGCCTGCAGGCCGAGCGCCAGGATCTCCGCGAACAAGGCCTCGCGCCGCTGGCCGTCCAGATGCGAGACTGCTTCGTCCAGCAGCAGGATCGGCGCCTGGCCACGGCGGCGCTTGGTCAGGCGGGCTTCCGCGAGCGCGATCGAGAGCAGCAGAGCGCGCTGCTCGCCGGTCGAGCATTCCACCGCCCGCAGCGGCGCATTGCCGAGCGCCCGGCCGAGATAGGCGACCTCCAGGTCGCTCCGATGGGTGCCCCATTCGGTGCTTCCTGAGGCCGCGTCGCCGGTGCGGGCGCCCTTCAGGTACGCTTTCAGCCGGTCCTCCGCGGCGAGCGCGGGACCTTCGGCCAGCCAGGTCTCGACCGCGCCGGCCGCCGCCAGGCTGGCACGCGGGAACGGCCCGTCGCTTTCGCCGAGCGCCAGGTTGAGCGCATCCACCGCCTCGCGCCGCGACGCCGCGATGGCGACGGCGCTGCCCGCCATCTCCGCCTCCAGCGCATCGAGCCAGGCATCGAGATCTACCTGCGCCGCCCCTACCTCGCCGCGCAGCAGGCGCGCGCGTTCGCGCATCGCGGTATCGTAGGCCGCGACCCGCGCGGCGTGGCTGGGGTCGATGCCGGTCACCAGCCGGTCGAGATAGCGGCGCCGGGCCGAGGCGGCATCGTCGAACAGCCCATCCATCGCCGGCACCAGCCATTGCACGGAGAGGATGTCGGCGAAATCGGCCTGCGAGCGGGCCGGCGCGCCGTTGATGCGCGCTAGGCGCCGGTCGCGCCCGATCTGCGCCGGGGCCAGGGGATCGCGCCCTGTCCCGAGGGCGAAATCGCCGCCTGCCGTCTGCAGCTTCGCGTGCACCGCCCAGGCCATGTTGGTCTGATTGCCGGGCCCGCGGAAATCGATCTCCGACAGCTTCGCACGGTTGAGGCCGCTGCCCGGCCCGAGCAGCGAGATGGCCTCCAGCAGATTGGTCTTGCCCGCGCCGTTGGAGCCGACCAGCACCACCGGGCGCAATTCCAGGTCGAGCGCGAGGTGGCGGTAGTTGCGGAACCGGGTCAGCGCGAGATGCGTCAAGCCGACGGCAACCGCCGGCGTGGCGCCGGCCGCGGTCATCGCATCCTGGGTTCTTGGTTCCTGCGCGTAGCCTGCCAAGCCGTCACACCCGCATCGGCATCAGCACGTAGAGCGCCATGGCATCCGCCATGTCGCGCACCAGCGTGGGCGCCACGGCGTCGGCCAGCACCATCTGCATGCCGTCGCCGTCGATCTCGTCGGCCACATCCAGC
>DASYRS010000253.1:0-5113 GCA_036004205.1 Dongiaceae bacterium | reverse complement strand
CCAGTTGACGGTGCCGAATTTGAGCGTGCCGACCTTGACCTGCGGCGGCTCGGCGGCAATCGCCTGCGCCATGCCCAGCAGCAATGCGAGGCAGGCGATCAAGGCGAATCTTAAGGCTCTGATCATGATGGTGGCTCCTGTTACGCGGCGACCGCCCCGATGGCGGGGATGCCGGGCATCGGCGTGAATCCCGGGATCTGTTTGATGCGGTCGATCCAGTGCAGGATGTTGGGATAGGGTTTGAGGTCGATGCCCCCTTCGCCCGCCATCGCGACATAGGGGAAGCAGGCGATGTCCCCGATCGTCGGATGGCCCAGCTCCAGGAATTCGCGATTCGACAGATGAGCATCGAGAATCCGGAACGCGGTCATGGCCCGTGCCTGCAGCGCCGGCAAGTCGAGCGGATAGTTGAGGATCCGGACCAGGCGCGCGCCCGCCGCCGCCATCAGCTCGTTCCCGCCCAACGCCAGCCATTGCATGATCCGCCCCATGGACTCGGGCGCGTCCGGGAACCAGGTGTTCGAGCGGTCGTAGTGCCGGGCGATGTAGACCAGGATCGCCTGCGCATCGCGCAGCCGGACGTCGCCGTCTTCCAGCACCGGAAGTTCGCCGAGCGGGTTCAATTTCAGGAAACGCTCGGTCTTGTGCTCCTTGCCGATGAAATCGACCGGGATGCGCTCGCACGACACTTTCAGGATATTCAGCAGCAGCCGGACTTTGTAGCAGCTGCCCGACAGCTCGAAATCATATAGCTTGATCATCTATGCCTCCCGTTGCCGCGGGCCTTCATCCGGCTTCGCTGATCTGCCGGGCATGGTGCCGGACATGATCGGCGATGAAGGTCTGGATGAAGTAATAGCCATGGTCGTATCCCTGGTGCCGGCGCAGCACGATCGCCTGGTTCGCCCGCCGGCACGCGTCCTCGAACAAATGCGGATGGAGCTGCTCGGCGAGGTAAGGGTCGTCGAGCCCCTGGTCGATCAGGATCGTGGTTGCCAACGTGTTGCGCTGCACCAGCTCGCTGGCGTCATAGGCGCTCCACTGGCTGCGATCCTCGCCGAGATAGCCGCTGAAAGCCTTCTTGCCCCAGGGCGAGCGGCTGGGCGCGGCGATCGGCGCGAAGGCGGAGACCGATTTGTACTGGCCGGGATTGCGCAACGCGGCGACCAGCGCCCCATGACCGCCCATCGAATGGCCGAAAATGCCCTGCCGCTCCGGATCGATCGGAAAATTCTCGGCCAGCACGCGCGGCAGCTCCGCCGTGACATAGCTGTACATGCGCCAATACTCCGCCCACGGCGCCTGGGTGGCATCGACATAGAACCCGGCGCCGAACCCGAAATCCCAGTCGGCATCGGCGCCGGGCGTGCCGGTTCCACGCGGGCTGGTGTCGGGCGCGGCCAGGGCGACGCCGGTCTCCGCCGCGAAACGCTGCCCGCCGCCCTTGAGGACGAAGGTCTCTTCGGTGCAGGTGAGGCCGGCGAGGTAGTAGAGCACGGGCACCCGGCTCCTGGCGGCGGCCGGCGGCAGATAAAGCGAGAATCTCATGGTGACGCCGCATTCCTTCGACGGATGGCTGGCGAAGATCTGCCATCCGTCGAAACAATGGTGCCGCGAGGTCTCGCTGACATTCATGTCAGCCGGCCACAAGCCCTGGAGGCTCGATATCGCGGATTTCCGGGGGTCGGACGGCCTCTGACAGAGTTGCAGCGCGCGTTTCCATCCTCCGCGCTCCTCTTATTGCGTGAGCGTCCATTTGCCGGGCGCGAGGGGCACGCGGCACGAGTGGATATTGCCCGTCTGCACTGATTGAATGTTAACGAGAAGTCCCCGCGCTCCGAAATTGGACTTTGGATCGAAGCCGATAGGGCTGATAATGCGCCGCGACTTCAGGCCGAGCGCCGACGGCCCCTAACATAGAAATCGGCCGCATATCTGGGAGGTTGGCCATGTCGTTCGCGCACAGAGAAGCGCCCAGGGAAGCCCCCGGGCAGGCGCCCGCTCCGGATGTCGCCGAGCACCGCTGCGTTCGCTGGGCGCTGCAGGATGACAACACGGGCAAGACGCCGAAAGACATGGTGTTCGCGATCCTGGATTCATTCGCCGGCGCCAAGTCCGAGCTGGTCATGCTGTTCTGCTCGCCGCAGTTCCACATCGCGGAAGTGGCGGCCGCGGTCGGCGAATATGCCCTGGATGCCAGGGTGGTGGGCTGCACCACCGCGGGCGAGATCACGCCGCTCGGCCACCGGCGCGGCTCGATCGTCGGTGTCAGTTTCGATACCGAGCATTTCGCCGCCTCCGTGAAGCCGATCGAGCATCTGTGCGACTTCGAGATCGCGGCCGGCTTCGCCGCCGCGCGCGCCCTGCTGGCCGAGCAGGAGCTGGTCCAGCAGCGCCTGGAAACGCCCCACACCTTTGCCATGCTGATCAATGACGGCCTCGCCATGCGCGAGGAGGCGATCGTCAGCGCGTTCGGCGCGGCCCTCGGCCACGTGCCACTGGTGGGCGGATCGGCGGGCACCAGTCCGACCGTGCGGGAGCCGAACATGTTCCTGGATGGGCGGGTGCTCGACAACGCCGCCTTGATGCTGCTGATCTCCACCGACCTGGATTTCCGGGTGTTCCAGACCCAGCATTTCAAGCCGCTGGAGCTGAAGGTGGTGGTGACCAAGGCCGATCCCGCCAACCGCCTGGTGATGGAGATCAATGCCGAGCCGGCGGCGAAGGAATATGCCCGGCTGCTCGGCCTCGATCGCAGCGATCTGACGCCGCAGGTATTCGCCGCGCACCCGCTGGTGGTGCGTGCCGGCGGGCGTCACTATGCCCGCGCCATCCAGCAGGTGAACGAGGACGACAGCCTGCATTTCTTCTGCGCGATCGACGAGGGGATCGTGCTCAGCATCGCGGAAAGCGGCAATCTCATCGCCGATCTCGAATCCCTGTTCGTCCGGCTCGACCACGATCTGGGCCCGGTCGAGGCCGTTCTCGGCTTCGATTGCATCCTGCGCTACGTCGAGATGGAGCAGGGCCAGATGCTCGGCGACGTTTCGCGCCTGCTGGCCGCCAACACGGTGATCGGCTTCAACACCTACGGTGAGCAGTTCGGCACCATGCACATGAGCCAGACCTTCACCGGCATCGCGTTCGGATCGGCGCTGGCGAAGTAGCGGAGACGCGGCGATGGCGGCTGACAGCGCACCCACCGACGAGGCCGGCGAGCTCCGTAACAAGGTCGCCAAGCTGACCGAGATCAACCGCGCTTTGATGCAGCGGGTGGAGCACGGCCTCGATCTGCACGGCAACGCCTATCACCTGTTCCAGGCGGCGATCCTGCTGGACCGCATGGTGCGCGACCGCACGCGCGAGCTGGAACAGGCCCTGGAAGCGGTCGCGACCTCCAACCGCGAATTGAACGAGGCGGCGGTCGTCAGCATGACGACCCAGAACCGCCTGCAGGACGCGATCGACAGCATCTCCGAAGGCTTCGCGATCTTCGATCCGGAAGACCGCCTGATGCTGTTCAACCGGCGCTTCACCGATTTCTGGCCGGGCCTGGCGGGCGAGATCCGCACCGGCGTGACCTTTCCCGACCTCATCCGCATCGCGTTCCAGCGCGGCTGCATCGCCGCGCCCGACGGCCAGAGCGCAGATGCCTGGATCGCCGACCGGATGCGCCAGCGCGAGAGCACGCGCCGGCACGGCGCCGACCGCTGGGTCTATGCGCAATCCAGCGGCCGCTGGGTGCAGGTGAACGACCGGCGTTCGATCGAAGGCGGCCTGGCCTCGATCTATACCGACATCACCGACGTCAAGGATGCCGAAAGGCAGGAGCGCGAGCGCGCGCTGGCGGAACGCTCGCTCCATCTGCAGGCGACGCTGGAAAGCATGTCGATCGGCGTCGCGGTGTTCGACAAGGATCAGCGGCTGGTGACGGCCAACCGGCAATATGGCGAGTTGCTCAGCCTGCCGGCCACGTTGCTGACGCCTGGCGCCGCGCTGCGCAGCTTCCAGCGATTCAACGACCTGCGTGACGTGCCGGAGCTGGGGACCGCTTCGCCCATCATCACCACCCATGGCGGGCCGCCGGCGGAGGTCTCGGTCAACGGCCGCTGGTTCGCGATCAAGAGCGACCCGATGCCCGACGGCGGCTTCGTCGTCTCCTATTCGGAGATCACCGACCGCCGCCAGGCGGAGGAGGCGCTGCACGACAGCGAGGCGCGCATTCGCCTGTTCGCCAACGCGATGCCGACCATGATGTGCTACATCGACGATCAGGAACGCTACCAGTTCGTGAACCGCGCCTACCGCGCGGCCTTCGCCCGCGACGGGGCAAAGATCGTTGGCCGCAAGCTGCGCGCCGTGCTTGGCGAGGCCGAGTACGGCTTCCGGAGCAGCTACATCGAGCGTGCGCTGGCCGGCTCGACCAGCGTGTTCGATGTCGGGCTGCCATCGGCCGATGGCGAGCCGCGCTTCGGCCTTGCCACCTATGTGCCGCATCGCAGCGCTTCCGGCCGGGTGATGGGCTTCTTCACCTTGATCCAGGACATCACCGAGCGCCGCCGCACCCAGCACATGCTGGAGATGGCGAAGGAGGATCTGGAGCGCCGGGTCTACGAACGCACCGCCAGCCTGCAGGAGCTGAACGAGACGCTGGTGCGCGAGGTGGAGGAAAGGCGCCGCATCGCGCGCGAGCTGCGCTCCGCCAAGGTGGAGGCGGAGCTCGCGAACGCCAGCAAGACCCAGTTCCTGGCCGACGCCAGCCACGACCTGCTGCAGCCGTTGAATACCGCGCGCCTCTTCATCGCCTCGATCCAGGGCCGCAAGCTGCCGCGCCAAACCGCCGACTATGTCGAAAAGGTCGACCGCGCTTTGGTCAATATCGAAGACATCCTCAACATTCTGCTCGATATCTCCAAGCTGGAATCCGGCCGCGTCAACGTTCAGCTCGGCGCGGCGCCGCTCCAGGCCCTCATGCAGTCGCTGCGCGACGAGCTGGCGCCCCTGGCGGAGCGCGCCGGGCTGGAGCTCCATGTGGTGCCGACCTCGCTCAGCGTGCAGACCGACGTGCGGCTGCTGCGGCGCCTGCTGCAGAACCTCCTCACCAACGCGTGCC
>DASYRS010000252.1:0-4035 GCA_036004205.1 Dongiaceae bacterium | reverse complement strand
GAGCTGAGCCTCGTGCTCCGGCAGGGTGCGGCCGTCGAGCTGCACGATCGCGCTCCAGCCGAAGGGGCGGACGCGCGCCGCCATCTCGTCCATGTGCTCGAAGGTCAGCGTGCCGCCGAGCAAATTCATGAACCGGATGCCGCGCGCGCCCGCCCTGGTGAGACGCTCGAGCTCCGCGTCGGCCACGCCCGGCTTCACCACGACGATCGCTCGCGCATTGGCGCCAAGCTCCTTCACGCCCGCCATGGTGGCGCGGTTGTCGTCGCCATAGGCGTTGGGCTGCACCACGATCGAACGGTCGATGCCGAGCCAGCGCCTCACTTGGAGGTAGTCGGCCACCGTCGCATCCGGCGGATTGAGCGTGCCGGGCAGCGCTGGGTAGGCGCGGCTGTAGAAATGCATGTGCGTGTCGCAGGTGCCGGCCGGCGTCTTCAGGCGCGGTGCGGGACCGGTGAGGGTGCGGGTGAATGACACGCCCTCGCCCCCTCTAGTTCGTCATGGCAAGGCTTGGCCTTGCCATCCACGAGTTTCGACGGGCGGAACCGCGACGTGGCAAGCAAACTCGTGGATCCCAAGGCCAAGCCTTGGGATGACGGAAAGGGGGAGAATGGCGGAAGCGCGCTGTCAACGCCTCACCTCACCTTGAACTTCTCGATCGCGTCGAAGTCCGGCTCGAAGCCGAGACCCGGCGTATCGGGGATGTGGATCATGCCCTTCCTCGGCAGCGGGATGTCGCGGCCGATCTCGCCGGCGGATTCGATGTAGAGGTATTCGATCAGGCCGATCTCCGGCGCGTGGGCGGCGAGCTGCAGAGTCGCCCACCAGCCGGGGCCGAAATAGGGCGAATGCGGCATCACCACCTTGCCCACCAGGCGCGCGGCATCGACCACCTTCATGAATTCGAGAATGCCGCCGACCTTAGTGACGCTGGGCTGTACGAAGGTGACGGCGGGGATCAGCTCCTGGAACTGGAACGCGGTGCAGGCATTCTCGCCCGCCGCGAGCGCGACGCCGAACTCCTCCTCCAGGCTCGCCAGGGTGTCGAAATCCTCGGGCGGCCAGATCGGCTCCTCGACCCAATAGAGGTCGAGCGCCTTCATCCTGGGCAGCATCTCGCGGGTCTCGGCGAGGCTCCAGTTGCAATTCACGTCGGTGGTGAGGCGCACATCGCGCCCGACGGCATCGCGCCCGGCCGCGATCGGCGCGACGGCGATCTCGTGCAGCTTCACGTCGCGATAGCCCTCGGCGATCGCCTTGCTGGCGACATCGCGCACCTCGCGCGCGCCGCCATAGCGCACCAGGCTGGCATAGGCCGGCACGCTGCCGCGCCGCCGGCCGCCGAGCAGGGTCGCGAGCGAGACGCCGGTGCGCTTGGCCGCGGCGTCCCACAGCGCCATCTCGATCCCCGACCAGGCGAAGATGGTGATGCCGTAGCGGCCTTGGATGTGGAGCTGGCGCTGCATCTCGCGGCTCAAGGCCGCGATGTCGTGGCAGGATTGACCAATGAGGCGCGGTGCGAACATGTCGCGGATCGCCGCCTCGGTCGCGCTGGCGCAGGCATAGGAGAACGCCTCGCCCCAGCCGACGATTCCGTCCGCCGTCTCGACCCGCACCAGCAGCACGTCGCGCTGGGTCCAGCCGCGCGGCTTCACCCGCGGCCCGTCATAGTGATCGCCGAACGGGATATCGAGACGGATGGTGTCGATGCGGGCGATGGTGGTCATGATGCTCGCTCTTGACACATCTCAACTGTCATCCCGGCCGAGCGCAGCGAGAGCCGAGACCCATGCGATGGATCAGCGATACGGAACGATGGCATGGGTCCCGGCTCGCGCCGCTGCGCGGCTTGGCCGGGATGACAGGTGGGGAAGCCGGGATGACAGTTGGTGGTGGAGAAGCGGCGTCTCATTCCTTGCCCTCCACCCCACCCTCGAACTCTTGCGAGGCGAAGTGGCCGCCCTGGTAGTAGTCGCCGACCGGGTCCGCGGACAGCTTCGCCTGGCCCGCGAGCGCGATGTCCAGCATGGCTTCCGAATCGCCGCTCGGCTTGTAGCCGTAGCGATAGGCGGTGGCATTGTCCCACCAGGCACGGCTGTTGTCGGAGGCGCCGTAGAAGATCTCGTAGCGCAAATCGGGATGCTCCAGCCCGATGCGGATGAGCTGCACCAGATCCTCCGGCTTCAGCCAGATCGACGCCAGGCGCAGGTTGGTCGGCTGGTCGCTGACATTACCGATGCGCAGGCACAGCACCTGGAGGCCGAACTTGTAGGCGTAGAGCGCGCCGATCGCCTCGCCGCACGCCTTGCTGACGCCATAGCGGGTGTCGGGCAGCGCGGTCACGTCGGTGGTCAGGCGCTGCGAGCGCGGATAGAAGCCGACGACATGGTTGCTGGAGGCGAACACCACGCGCTTCACGCCCTTGCGCCGCGCCGCCTCGAACAGATTGTAGGTGCCGGCGATGTTGGAGGCGAGGATGGTTTCCCACGGGCCTTCGACCGAATATCCGCCCATGTGGATGATGCCCTCGACGTCGTCGACCGCGCGCTCGACCTCGGCCATGTCGGCGAGGTCGGCGGCGACGAATTCCTCCTCCGCGCGCAGGTCCTGTGGCGCCTTGAGGTCGCTGAGGCGCAGCTTCGGATAATGCGGCGGCAGCAGCGTGCGCAGCCGGGTGCCGATGCCGCCGCTCGCTCCGGTCAGCAGGACGCGGTTCATTGCGGGCCGAGCTTGTCGATCAGCACCGCGAGCGCAGCGCGTTCCTCCGCGCTGCAATCCAGCAGCGGCGTGCGCACCGGCCCGGCGGAATGGCCGACCAGATCGACACCGGCCTTCACGATGCTGACCGCATAGCCGGCGCGGCGGTTGCGGATCGCGGAATAGGGCATGAAGAATTCGTCGAGCAGACGGTTGGCGGTCCGGGCATCGTCCGCGGCGATGGCGCAATAGAATTGCATGGCGGTCTTCGGAATGAAGTTGAAGACCGCGGAAGAATAGACCGGAACGCCCATCGCCTTGTAGGGGGCGGCGAAAAATTCCGCGGTCGGCAGGCCGCCGAGATAGGCGAAGCGATCGCCCATGCGCCGGCGCACCGCCACCATCAGCTCCAGATCGCCGATCCCGTCCTTGAACCCGATCAGGTTCGGGCATTGCGCCGCCAGCTTTTCCAGCGCGTCCGGCCCGAGGCGGCACACGCCGCGGTTATAGACGATGATCCCGATCCTGACCGACTTGCAGATCGCGGCGACGTGGCGCGAGATGCCTTCGGCGTCCGCTTCCACCAAATAGTGCGGCAGGACCAGCAGTCCCGCCGCGCCAACGCGCTCCGCTTCCTTGGCATAGGCGATGGCCTGGCGCGTGCCGCAGCCGGTGCCGGCGATGATCGGCACCCTGCCCTTGCAGGTGTCGACCGCCGTGCCGATGACGGCGGAATATTCATCCGCCGCCAGGGAAAAGAACTCGCCGGTCCCGCCCGCCGCGAACAAGGCGGTGGCGCCGTACGGCATCAGCCATTCCAGGCGCTTGCGATAGCCGGCGGGATTGAAGTCGCCGCTAGCGTCGAAGTCGGTGACGGGGAAGGACATCAGGCCGTTGCCGAGGACGGCTTTCAGTTCATCGGGGTCCATGACGCCTCCTTGTTATGCGCTGTCGCCATCGGTCATGGCGAGGCGCAGGCGTTCCCGCGAGTTGCTGAGATGCAGCCGCATGGCGGAGCGCGCGGCTTCCATGTCCTGGCGCTTGATCGCCTGGTAGATGTCCTCGTGCTCGCGGTTGACGCGGCGCAGATATTCTTTCCGGTCGGCGGCGAAATAGCGGAAGGTCTGCAGCCGCGCGCGCGGGATCAGCAGCGAGCCAAGATAGGTGAAGAGATGCGTGAAGTGCCGGTTGCCGGTAGCCTCGGCAATGGTGCGGTGGAAATCGAAGTCCGGCGCCACCGCATCCTCGGAGGCGTCGATCGCCGCCGTCATGCGGTCGAGCGCGTCGCGCATCGCCGCGAGGTGCGTTTCGCTGCGGCGCTGCGCAGCGAGGGCCGCCGCA